>JAGADZ010000056.1 GCA_017613375.1 Bacteroidales bacterium
AACTCGCTCGTGAACACAGCACTGGTGCTCTGACAGGTAAGAGCTATGGCTGGGGTGGTTCACTGATCCGTCCCGAAGCTACCGGTTTCGGTGCCATCTATTATGTTGACCGTATGGTCCATCAGAAAGGTGAAACCCTCGAAGGCAAGAGAATCGCTCTCTCTGGCTTCGGTAACGTAGCATGGGGTGCTGCCACCAAGGCTGTCGAACTCGGTGCCAAGGTTGTTGCCATCAGCGGTCCCGACGGTGTTTGCGAAATCGAGAACGGCATCACCAAAGAGATGATTGACTATATGCTTGACATGCGTGCTTCCAACCGCAACAAAGTTCAGGATATGGCTGACAAATTCCCCGGCCAGGCCAAGTTCACCGCCGGTAAGAAGGCTTGGATTGCCAAGTGCGATATCGCAATGCCTTGCGCTTTCCAGAACGAGCTTGCTGAAGAAGATGCCAAGATGCTGATCGCTAACGGCGTAAAATATGTTGCTGAAGTCTCCAACATGGGTTGCCAGCCTGCAGCTATCGCTGCTTTCCAGGCTGCCAAACTGCCCTTCGGTCCTGGTAAGGCTGTCAACGCCGGTGGTGTTGCCACCTCTGGTCTTGAAATCTGCCAGAACGCAGGTCACATCAACTGGACTGCTCCCGAGGTTGACCAGAAACTGCACAAAATCATGAACGACATCTATGACATGTGCGTTGAATATGGTAAACAGGCTGACGGTACCATCAACTATGTAAAAGGTGCCAACATCGCAGGTTTCATGCGTGTTGCCAACGCTATGCTCGCACAGGGCATCATCTAATTTTTGAATTTAGATTCCATCTAAATACGGAAGGCTGCCGGTTGGCAGCCTTCTTTTTTTGAGACTGAAATTCTTATTGACGCCCTCAATTCTTGTTTTTAGCCTTACTATGTTTATAGTTTTTTGTAATAGGATACACTTCGACACACAACAAGAAAGACAGATTAAGGATATGCACTTTATTAGGAACTACAACAAGAAAGTTGGTGATAAACAAATGATGTTTTTGCAGATAACTGATTGTATTTTTTCAATTATTGAGAAAAATCGTATTTTTGCATTTTAAATAGCAGATATGAAAAGAATAGAAATAATAAACGGCCCTAATCTGAATCTCACAGGAAGACGTGAACCGGAAATATATGGAACCACCACGATGGAAGAGTATATTGACAGTCTTCGCAAACGTTTTCCCAAAGTAACAATAGGATACTTCCAAAGCAATATCGAAGGCGAATTGGTGAGCCATATACAGGAGGTGGGTTTTGAATCCGACGGACTGATAATCAACTGTGGAGGATACAGTCACACATCCGTGGCCATCCATGATGCAGTCAAAGCTGTCACAGCTCCTGCCATAGAAGTTCATATAAGCAATATCTTCGCCAGAGAAGAATTCAGACACAACTCCCTTCTAAGCTCTGCCTGCAGAGGGTTCATCGCCGGTTTAGGTCTGGAAGGTTATGCTCTCGCTTTGCAAGCTCTCACAGAAACGGATTAGTGGCTGCCACCCACCACAAACAGCACTTTGTCCTTTGTTAATAAACCATTTGACAAAAATAAAGAACAACCGAACGCTATCCACATAAAAAGTCGTATCTTTGTATTTGACATTCGCCAGTTTGCGATAATGTAAATTGGTGATATTTATAATATTGCAGTAGCATATAATGAACACCGACCGATTTAAAGACTACCAAAAAGATGTCAAAGACTTAGTGCTTGGCTTCGAGGCGATGCAGAATCGCGGCGACAGTTGCTACTATGATGTAGACGAGATAGAGACAATCATAGACTTCTATCTTGAGACTGCCGATGGTGAGATGTTAGAGAAATCGGTCCGCTATGCAGAGTCTTTGTTTCCTACAAGCAACGAGATACGTCTGCGTCGTGTCCATCTGCTCTGTTTCAAAGAACGCTATGAAGAGGCACATGCCATATTGAAAAAACTGGAACGCCTAGAGCCAGAAAACACTGATATACAGTATGCCCTCGGCGTAGTCTACGGAGCTTTGGAACAGCATCGTAAAGCCATACGTTATTACCATAAAGCCGCCATGGACGGTTTCGAATTGGGTATCATCTACAGTAATATCGCTGACGAATACACCAAATTAAACCAATACCATGAGGCACGCAACTACTACCGCAAGGCTCTGAAGATAAACTACAACGACGAAAGGGCACTCTACAGTCTCGCCGAATGCTATGAAGAAGAAGGCGCTACAGACAAGTGCATCCATTATTTCGTCAATTTCGTAGAGGATCATCCTTACTCGAAAGTCGGTTGGTATTGCCTCGGAGAAGGATATCTGCAGGAAAGCCTTTACGAAAAAGCCATCGATGCCTACGAGTATGCCTTAGCTATAGATTCATCATTCTTCAACGCCTACCTGCAACTCTCGCTATGTCATTTTCTCAGTGAAGACTACGACAGTGCCGTAAACACATTGCACGATGCATTAAAATACACCGACGACAAAGCAGACATCTATTTCCGTATTGCCGAAATCTTCAAGGTCCGCAACAACTTTGTGACAGCCAATATCTACTACCGCAAAGCAGTGCAGGAAGACCCTTACTTTGGAGATGCCTGGATGTCTATGGCTCTATGCTACAGCCTTACCGGTCAGCACAGTGCCGCCATCGATGCCATAGGCCGTGCAATAAAATCAAATCCGGAATCACCAACCTATCTTACCACACTCGCTGTGATATACGGTGACAGTGGAGATGACGAATCGGCGGAGAAATTCTTCAGCTACGTAACTTCCATGTTCGCCGAATTCGACAATGGGTGGCTTGCCTATGCCGATTTCCTGATACTCAGGAAACGGTATACCGACGCCATCAACCTGCTCAGCGACGGCCTTCCAGAGTGTGACGACACGTTCGGTTTCAATATCCGTCTGGCATACTGCTATTTCGTCACCGGACGGAGAAACAGCCTTTACAATGCGGTCCGAGCCTGCCTGTATGAAGACAACGAGGGAGGCAAGATACTGCTTGACTACTGTCCGGAGATGGCCAATGACATTGAGGTGATGAACATCATCAACTCCTATCGACAGGAAACAGACTCACAAGAATAATACATCAAAACAATACAATTAATGACTGTCTACAAAAAAACAATTGTCTTAGTTTTCACCCTGTTTTTTTCATTCACACTGAAAGCCCAGGAAGACACTTCTGTCGCAGCTTTTGAAAAAACCGAGGCAGAATTCATAGCACAAGAAATGAATGACAGCGAGGCCATGGCTTATGAAGCATCCCTGCGTCCCGCTCTTGAGATGCCGAGCCACCATCCGGCACACAACGTAGAGGAAGAGATATCCGAGATAGACACAAACTACCATGGCTGGGTTGCAAAAGTGGTCAGATGGTACGGAGCACATGTAGACTATACCACCGTAGGTCTTCTGATGACCATTGAGAGCTCCTTTATCCCCTTCCCTTCCGAGATAGTGATACCTCCCGCCGTGATGGTTGCCGCAGATCCTGAGACCGACAACGACATGAAGATTTGGTTGATAGTGTTGATAGGCACCCTCGGTGCTTTGCTTGGAGCATATATAAACTATTTCCTGTCAAGATGGCTTGGCCGTCCCATCATTTACAAGTTCGTCGACAGCAAGGTAGGCCATGCCCTTTCACTCTCTGGAGAGAAAATGGAACGTGCGGAAAAATATTTTAATGATCATGGTGTGGTCAGCACGCTGGTCGGAAGACTGATTCCCGTCATACGTCAGCTTATCTCCATCCCTGCCGGATTGTCGAAAATGAATATCGGCACATTCACATTCTACACATTCCTCGGTGCCGGCATCTGGAACTGTGTCTTAGGTCTGCTCGGTTTTCTCGCAGTAAAGGCCGGAGGAATGACATTTATTTACACCTACAGCAAACTGCTGTCGAAAATCATCATAGTATTGTTTGTCGTCTGTGTGCTTTTCCTTATCGTTAGAGCCATTGTTCGCAAACGAAAAAACAATACAACCCCAAACCCTGCTCAATAATGGCGGAAGTAAACATCAATGACAACGGAACACTCGGAGAAGACGGCATCGACTGGAGACGGTTGTTGCTACGCAAAGACAGGCCTCTGCCGAAAGCAGGATGCAGCTGGGCATTCTACATTGTGTTACTACTGATTATAGCTTACTTGGTGGTGATGTTTATTAGATACAATAACTGAAATACAAATCCGAAATGAATATCCGTTCACAATTCCCAATTCTGGACCAAAAGATATACAACAAGCCTTTGGTGTACTTCGACAATGCCGCCACTACCCAGAAGCCCAAATCGGTAATAGACGCTCTCTGCAACTACTATCTCACTCTAAACAGCAATATTCACCGCGGCACACACCATCTGGCGGCAGAAGCCACCGACCGCTATGAGCAGACCCGACGTGCGGTGCAGAGTTTCATAGGTGCCCGCCACAGTCATGAAATCGTATTCACACGCGGCACTACTGAAAGCATCAACCTTGTTGCCTCAAGTTTCGGGAACCGGTTCCTTCATCAAGGAGACGAGGTGATTGTCTCTGCAATGGAGCACCACAGCAACATCGTCCCTTGGCAGCTGTCCTGTGAACGGCATGGCGCAACACTGCGTGTTATTCCTTTCAATGACGATGGCGTTCTCGACATCGAAGCATTTAAAACACTCCTCAACGACAAGACCCGTATCGTCGCCGTGAATCACGTCTCCAACACCTTGGGAACCATTAACCCCATAGCTGAAATAATCAACATATCACATCAAGCCGGAGTCCCTGTATTGATTGATGGAGCACAAGCCATCTCACATATGGCTGTAGATGTGCAACAGCTCGGATGTGATTTTTACTGTTTTTCAGGACACAAGATGTACGGTCCCATGGGTGTCGGTGTTCTCTATGGTCGCGAGGAACTCCTGGAGGAGATGCCACCATACCAAGGCGGCGGTGAGATGATAAAGGATGTCACCTTTGAGAAAACAACATACAACGAGTTGCCATTCAAATTCGAAGCAGGCACTCCTTCCGTAGGCGATGTTCTCGGTTTACACGCCGCCATTGATTTTATGAATGCGACAGGCATAGAGACAATAGCATCCATCGAGGCGGAGCTAACACAATACGCCACAGAATCATTGCAAACCATCGAAAATCTGCGTATCTACGGTACTGCTCCACAGAAGACATCGGTAATCTCTTTCCTTATAGGAGAATCCCATCCCTATGATGTAGGAACCCTCCTTGACAAATTCGGCATTGCAGTCCGCACAGGCCACCACTGCACACAGCCCATCATGGACCGTTTCGGCATTCCCGGCACGGTACGTGCATCATTCGCAGTGTACAACACCAAAGAAGAAATTGACGCACTGACAGCGGCACTACAGCGTATCGCTCCGATGTTGGCATAGGAAACAATATGTAAAAACAGACAAGACATGTTAACCCATCTCCATATTGAGAATTACGCACTGATAAGACAAAGCGACATCGACTTTGAGGACGGATTTGTTGCAATAACCGGCGAGACAGGAGCTGGTAAATCCATTCTACTTGGAGCCCTGTCGCTACTGCTGGGGCAACGAGCGGACACAAAAGTCCTATACGACCCTCAACGCAAATGCATTGTCGAGGCCGTTTTCAATATTACGAGGGATGACATTAAAGACCTGTTCGAAGCCAACGACGTGGACTACACAAGCGACGGCGAAATAATAATCCGACGCGAAATTCTGACCAATGCAAAATCACGTGCCTTTGTCAACGACACACCTGTTCCGGTTTCATTCCTGAAAGAATTAGGCAGTCACTTGATAGACATTCACTCCCAACATGCCACTCTTCTGCTTGGCGACAGCACTTTCCAGATATCAGTACTTGACAGTATCGGAAGCAACCATACCCTTATCACTGATTATCAAGCTAAATATTGCAAATACATAGACAACAAACACCAGCTCGAACGTCTGACTGCCGAAGAACAGCAGAATCGTAAAGATTTCGACTACAACAAATTCCTATATGACGAACTCCTCCAAGCAAACCTTCAGGAAGGAGAACAGGAATCACTCGAAGAAGAATCGACACTACTCGCCAATGCAGAAAACATCAAACAAACGCTCTCCCAAGTCTCGGAGCTCTGCGACGGTGAAGAGGATTCTGCTCTGCAGCGTCTCAACATGAGCAAATCACTCCTCGGCAAAACAGCCTCCTATCATAAAGAGATTGATTTGTTGTATGGCCGTCTTGATTCAAGCCTGATAGAGTTGCGCGACATAATATCTACAATAGAGAGTATCTACGAGCAGATAAACTATTCTCCAGAGAGACAACAAACTGTAGAAGAGAGACTCGACACCATTTACCGTCTGCAGAAAAAACACAATGTCAATTCCATAGCCGAACTTCTCGAGGTACAAAACCATCTGGAATCACTTATCAACCGAGTCGACGACACCGAGAGAATGATACATGAAACCATGGAGGCTGTTGACAAATCTTTCGCAGAGGTACAGAGAGCCGGAGAAGAGCTCTCTGTCTCAAGGAAAAAAGCCGCGAAAACACTGGAGAAATCCATCGCGCCGCTCTTTGCCGACTTAGGAATGGAGAACGCGACATTCAAAGCAGTTGTTAACCGGGCTACGGAATATGGATACAACGGCAATGACTCCGTCATGCTGTTGTTCAATGCCAATAAAGGGGGCGAATTACGCGAGTTAGGCAAAGTGGCCTCAGGAGGAGAGATGTCGCGACTTATGCTGGCAATCAAATCCCTTACAGCTCAAGCCGGACTTCTACCGACAGTCATTTTCGACGAAATCGATTCAGGAATCTCCGGAGACATCTCTGTAAAAGTGGGACGCATAATGAGACGTATGGCCGAGACCATGCAGGTTATAGCCATAACTCATCTGCCACAGATAGCGGCACGTGCATCGCAACACTACAAAGTATACAAAGCCGAAGAAAAAGAACTTACTGCTTCCAATATACGTCTGCTAACAAATGACGAACGAAAATACGAGCTTGCCGTCATGCTCTCTGCCGAACCTCCTACGAAGGCAGCTTTACAGACTGCCTCAGAACTTATGACAATGTAATAACTGAGCATTTATGAATATGATGAAAAACAGACGATATCTCTCTATATTGATTTGTCTTGTATCGACACTCTCGATATCGGCACAGAATGTCTACCCTCCACTCACCGACGACCCCCAAAACAACTATCCCACAAACTATTTCCGTCATCCAATCAATCTACCGGTATCGTTGTCGGGTGATTTCGCCGAGATACGTCCTAACCATTTCCATTCGGGCATTGATCTCAGGACCGGCGGCAAGGAAGGAGAGAAAGTTTTTTCCCCTGCCGACGGATATGTCTCACGTATCAACATATCTGCTTGGGGCGGTGGCAAAGTACTATACATAACCCATCCCAATGGATATCGCACGGTATATATGCACCTTAGCGAGTTCTGTGGAGAAATAGGGAAGTTTGTCCACGACTACCAGTATTCGCATCATGTCTTCTCATTCGACATCGATCTCCCCGCAGACTCCATAAAAGTCACACAAGGACAACTTGTCGCCCTTACCGGGAACACAGGAGGCTCGGGAGGGCCCCATCTCCATTATGAGATACGGTATGCATCTAATGACCAGCCGATAAACCCTCTGTATTTCGGGATAAAATACAGCGACCCTATAGCTCCCACCATTGAAAATATCAAAATATACCCTGCCAATTCACGCACCTCGATCAACGGCAAAAATGCCGAATACTATCTCATAGAGCAACCCCGCAATGTAAGACATGACACTGTTACAGTGGCAGGACGCTTCTATACAGGCATATACACATACGACCGTATGGAGGCAGGCTCAGGCAGCAAGAACGGTGTGGAATGGATTGAACTTTATGTCGACGACCAAATCTTTCACCGTTATTCCGTTCCCACATTCCTGTTTGAAGAGACGCGAGCCATCAATGCAATCATCGACTACCCACAGTATCGTCGCAACCGTAACTACTACATCTTAACGCGGCATCTGCGTGGTGACCGCAACACTTTCTGCACTGCCTACCGCGACAACGGTTTCCTCCAATTTGACGATACCAGACTCCACAAACTGGAATACCGGGTAGGAGACTATAAGGGGAACACAACATCACGTGTTTTCTATGTACGTTCCAAGCCTGACGCACTGCTTGCCGACAATGATGCCAGCCTATGCAGCATACAAGTCAGCGGGAAACCCATCACCTACTTCAGGAGTTACAGCCATTATGCCGACGGCTTTCAGGCAGAAATCGAGCCTTATACTGTCTATGAGAATGATGAAATAGTTTATTCCACCACGACCAAAGCCGCATATCTTACGCCACTGCACTATTTCAACCTGAAGCACTACCAATTACCTCCGCACAAAGCATTTACAGTAAGACTTACCATTCCCGAGCGTATTCCCGAGAACCTACGCAGCAAACTTACTGTAGTGTGTGTCAACGGAAACGACTGCAGTGCCTGTTCTTCAATAATCGAAGAGGGGATGCTCGTCGCCACGACACGCTCCTTCGGTGCCTTCGCAATAAAAATGGACACCGTAGCTCCATCGGTAAAACCAATGAATTTCGCCGATGGAAAAACAATAACCACAAAAAATATCGTAATAAAAATTTCAGACAACCTTACCGGTGTGGTAAGATACGACTGCTTTATCAATGGGGAATGGGTCCTTGCAGAACATGACGGCAAGACAGCCACCCTGACAGCCTCGACATCCACAATGCATAAAGGCAGGAATCGCGTCACATTCATTCTGACCGACGCGACAGGCAACACCATAGAAAAAACGTGGACTCTGATAAAACCCTGAACAGAAATATGCTGATTTACCTTATAGGATATAGCTACAGTGGCAAAAGCACCATGGGAAAGCGTCTCGCCGAATTATTAGGGTATGATTTTTTCGACACCGACGAAGCCATAGAACAAAAATACCATGTCTATATACCTGTATTCTTCAAGCGCTATGGTGAACAGGCATTCCGTATTATAGAGTCACAGATTTTGGAAAGCACTGCAGATATGAGAAATACCGTGGTGGCGACTGGAGGAGGCGCATCATGCAGCGAAAAAAATATCCATTTCATCACCGAACACGGATTAGCCGTATATCTGCAGATGACTGTTGACGACATCATGGAACGTATTGCACATGCACGCAGGTCACGTCCCTCTCTGTCTGGGATGAACACCGAGGAGAAGAAAGAGTATATCAGCGAAAAGATGGATGAGAGACTCCAATACTACTCCCAAGCGCCCATTGTTGTTCCAGCGTTGCACACCACGGCCGAAATACTGAAGCAAGCCATTGAAGACTACACTTCACGCCATGGATTTCAACTGTAATTATTGTTTTTTATTTCTTCCCAGGATGGAATCCTTATCTGTTGCAACTGTTGAGACTCCACATCCACTTTCAGGCACAGCTGTTGTTTACCATTGGTAAGCAGCAGATATGGCACCTTCAAGACAAGATTATAACGGCAAGCCTGGTCAACAACTTTTTGAGTCAGAGGTACCGATTCCTTTTTGCATTCCACAATCATCAGAGGATGTACATCGCTGTCGTACACGACAATGTCACACCGTTTCGTCATACCGTTTAAGGTGATGGCTCCTTCGACCTGCATAAGCTGTAAGGGATATCCTTTGTCATCACGCAAAAACGCCACTGTCTGCTGACGTACCCATTCTTCCGGTGTCAAAGCGACATAACGACGGCGGACAGGGTCGAACACTTCGCATCGGCTACCTGATTCCCTTATGAGCAATTTATCACCCACAGAAGCGTTGTTTAGTATTGTACCGACTCACTGTCACCGCCCTCTTCCATCATCTCACCGTTTGGCTTGGGCTGTTGACGCAATCCGTTATTAATCTTATAAGTGAAACCTATTGTTATGGTCGGTGACAGTCGTTTAGAGCGTGCCACACGATTCATCTGGTCAGTAAAAGTGTCATGTCCCCAGCCTCCGGTACAGAACATATCGCCGACACGCAGATTTATCGTTCCACGTTTCTGCAGGACATCTTTCTTTACAGCCAAGTCGCACCAATACGAGGCGTACATCTTAGTCTGCAAGTCAAGCCATGGAGCCCAGTATTGTCCCGAGAACTGGATGGTCCAGTCATGTGGCAAAGACATGTACGAGTTGAATTTACCACTGGCCTGGAACGCTTCCTGACTTTTGTTGTCAAGAAGTTCCGTTCCCTCTATCCTGTTTTCATACAAATTTATGCTGACATTGAGCTTCCACCATTTGAACACCTGCCAATCAACAATAAATTCCATGCCGTAATTATAACCGTCGTTAAGGTTCTGCCATGTGGAAGCCCAATAGCCGTCAAACTGACTGTTATATGGCTCCCACCACGAATAACGGGCAGCACTCAACGAATCCCATACAAAACCATATCGGGTCATCATATTGTTCGTTTTACGGTAATAGAGAGAAGTGAAGATATTGACCTTGTTGAAGCTGATGTTGTAAGAGAACTCAAAAGCATCGGTAAACTCCGGATCGATATTGGGATTGCCGAAATTGAGCTGCTGACCGGCACGGACATCCATATAGGGATTAAGATCCCACATACGAGGACGGCGGACTCGACGGCTGTAGCTCAACTGCATGCTCTGCGACTCATTGATTTCGTAAGAAAGATGTACCGTAGGATACAATTTCCAATAGGACTTGAATACAGTATCCGTAGCAGGGTGATTGACATCATAGCCTTCAGTCATCGCATATTCACCACGCAGGCCGACTTGAAGAGACAGTTTCTCCATCAGTTTGCCGCCATAGGTGGCATAGATTGCATGGACCTGCTGAATATAATTGAAATGTGTCGACGACAGAGTATCAAGATATTTCTGAAGATGGTGAGAGGAATTATAGTCTGTACGGTAATAGATGGCATTCTGGTCAGGCCAATCCATACGACCCTCATAACCAGTCTCAAGCTTCCATCCGTTTGCAAAAGGATGCAGGTAATTCAACTGCAGATTGAATGCCTGATGGCTGTTGCGCGACTCAGATTCACGCAGATAGTAGTTATTCCAGATAGCGGTACTGTCGTTCATCGGACCAACATTGTAAATCTGCTCCTGTGTTCCATCGCCGCGAATCTGACGGGTTGAAAAAGTTGCATCAGCGGTAAATTCCCGGTCTTTTTCATCGAACTTCCTTGTATAATGCAGGTTGAAGCTATGATTTATGTTTCTGTTGTCACTATTTCCAATCTGGTGATAATCCATCAAACCGTTAGTAAGCAAGTCTATCGCATATATATCATCCCAATGGCTTCGGTTACCGCCACGGATTTGATATGAAGCCAAGAGACTGTTTTTCTCATTGAAGAAATACTCACCGCCGATTTTGAAACTTCCCATAGTATTGCCACCTATACTGTATTGGTCCAGTGAGTCATGCGACCATGGAACGCTGTTATTCAGACGCTCGATATTGGTATGACCTATATGTCCATGGCTGCGTCTTCCACCGTCAGCCGACAAGAACAGATTGTATTTCTCGGTACTGTAATTCAGATTGATTGTGGCCATGGCAGTAGGGATGATAGCATCCATCTGCTCAGGATAATTAGGTGAAAGGAATGCCAACGGAGTTCCCAAATTGAGAGAAGCCACGCCGTTCAGGCCCAATGCGGCAGAAGCTTTGTCTTTAAGTTTGATATTGATTATGCCCGACATACCCTCAGGGTCATATTTCGCCGACGGGTTTGTGATAACCTCCACACTCTCGACGCTCGCAGCAGGAGTTTGTTCCAACAGCGACTCCAAATCGTTGCCCATGAGTTCGTAAGGGCGACCGTTAATAAGCACTTTGACATTCGAAGAGCCTCTCAAACTGACGTTACCGTCGTTATCCACGGAAACGCTGGGGATATTCTGTAGCACATCTGTGGCCGTTCCTCCATTGGCGACAATATTCTTGTCGACATTGATAACACGTCTGTCGAGCTGGTATTCCACCATTGTCCTCTCTGCCGATACCACTACAGCCTCCAGTGCGGCAGCCTTGGGCTCTATAACAATTTTACCGACATGAGCGGAATGATGCTGAGCCGACAAAGTGATTTTCGAACCATGGATATATGGTGCATAACCCATAAAGGTAACACGTAACAAATAAGTGCCATAAGGGGCATTTACAGTGAAACCTCCATTTGACGATGTTATAGCACCTATCCCCGTAACAACTGAGGAATCCGCAGGATTAAGGAGTACCACCGAGGCATATTCAATACCTGATGATGTCTGTTTATCAATAACCTTACCCGAAATCGATCCCTTCTGTGCAAAAACGGGATTAATAAAAACCGCCATTATGGCGAACAAAACCAACTGCCTATATTTCATAAAACAAAAAAATAAGAAATCACCCGTTTTTCTTAGGCTGCCGTATATAATGCGGCATTTCAAATGGTATTTCAATAGAATATTCGATAAGACCTCCGAAATCACCGTTCTCTTTGTACCACGGAGTCTGATAAATAAGCTTCTTCACCTTAGAGCCATCCTCGAGGCTTTTCTCAATGGTATAAGCGTTAAGTTGTTGATTCTCCAAAAGGCCGACCAGTTTTGTACGTGCCGGTTCTGGATGACAATCCATCAGATTGTATCCCAGAATCTTCTTGCCATGGCTATTGACATCCGCCGAATGCTGGTTCATGTCGAGGATGTTGCCTTCAGTATCGCACACCGTAATGGCAATGTTCTTTAAACCCTCAAAAAATAAATCCATAATATCAAAAATCCTTTTTCACCACACCGAAAAAAAAAGGTTAAAAGGCAGCAGGGTAACCTGCAAAACCTTTTAACCTTTTTGTTTCCAAATCAATGAAGCATTGTTATTTGGTATTCAAAGCTGCCAAGGCAATGCTATAGAGCTTGGACTGGATGCTGTCGCCACGGCTGGTGAGCACACAGGGGACCTTGGCTCCGACAACCATGCAAGCCAATTCT
This sequence comes from Bacteroidales bacterium, assembly GCA_017613375.1. GTDB lineage: Bacteria > Bacteroidota > Bacteroidia > Bacteroidales > P3 > Colimorpha. The sequence continues at coordinate 13,084 of JAGADZ010000056.1, forward strand.
GCACCGGCAAATTTTGTGCAAGCTTTGTAGAATACGTTACCGCTCTCGATATTGGGGAAGAGCAAACAGTCTGCATCACCTGCCACCTCGCTGGTGAGTTTCTTGGTCTGAGCGCTCTCGGTATCAATAGCACAGTCCAACGACAGAGGGCCGTCAACGATGGCGCCCTTGAGTTGTCCACGCTGGCTCATCATGCCAAGCCATGCACCCTCGGAACATGCACGCATACCCACGGAGACCTGCTCGGTGGCAGCGATGACAGCGACCTTAGGTTTGGCAATCTCAAGGCTCTTGGCAGTGCTGATGATGAAATTGAGGATAGCCTGTTTCTGTTTGAAATCAGGATCCGGAATAATAGCCACATCTGAACAAACAAGCAATTTGTGATATTTTGGCACCTCGAAGACAGCCATATGTGTGAGCATATCGTTTTTCTTGCCAGGCATCAGACCTTTCTCTTTGTTAAGGATGGCACGCATATACTTGTCGGTACTCAGAAGACCTTTCATCAAGAAATCGCCTTCGCCAGAATTAATAAGCTCTACAGCCTTGGCACCAGCTTTTGCATCATCGGCTTCCTGAACCAGCTTGAATTTGTCGGGATTGATATTCTCCTCGGCACAGACTTTCTTAATAGTCTCAATATCACCGACCAAAGTTGCATCGACAATACCTTTGTCAATTGCCATGCTTACAGCTCCGATGGTATGGGAATCATTGGCGTAAGCAACAACCAATCTCTTTTTGCCTTTGGTTTTCACCAAATCCAAAAGTTGTTCTAATTTTGTAACCATTTTTATTTCAATTTATTATTATTACTATTTTTTATATTAGAGGTTACAAAGATACAAACATTAATTGAAATAAAATATAAAAAGGGGAAATTAATTTTTCAAACAATAAAAAGAGGCAAAAAGCGTTAAAAATACAATGCCCTTTATCAATGACATATTACGTTACCGCAGCCTTAGCATAGTAGGGTTGGAGAAAAACACCGGCAAGACCGTGTGTTTAAATTATATTTTAAAGAGGCTGAGCCAATTGGGCACACATTGTGCTGTTACGTCGATAGGAGTTGACGGAGAGCAGACCGATGCCGTTTTCGGCAGTGCCAAACCCGAAATAACACTATATGAGAAGATGCTTTTCATCACTTCGGAGAAGCATTACCGTCAAAGGCGTCTGATATCAAAAATCCTTGCTGTCGACCCTCGCAGCACTTCGTTAGGCAGACTTGTCACCGGAGAGGTGATTTGTGACGGCAAGATACTCCTCAGCGGTGCTGCATCCACAGGTCTCCTTCGCGAACAAATCGACAGTTTTATCAATCAGGATGTGCCGTTGACCATAGTCGACGGAGCGCTGTCGAGGCTAAGCCTTGCCTCTCCCACAGTGACAGAAGCCATGGTATTGGCCACCGGCGCCGCGGTATCGCCTAATATTAGCAAACTCATCTCCAAGACCCGCTTTGTCTGCAAGCTTATTGCCCTTGACGAAGTGGATGCCGAGATGCAGCGAAAACTCAGTCCTCTGTCGCAAGGGTTATGGGCTGTCGACGGGAACGGTGATATCTATGACCTCAATGTCGGTTCCGTGTTCCTGCTTGGAAAAGGCGATACAGATTTATTCCGCCATGGCCACACCCTTTTTGCTGCAGGAGCCATAAGCGACAGACTCTTGAAATACCTTGCCTCGCAAAAGTGCATTTCCGACACACAGCTAATTGTACGTGATTTCACCAAATTCTTCGTAACTCCCGAAGTCTACAACGACTTCATTCGCCGCGGCGGTAAAATCAATGTACTGCAACGCTCAAACCTCGTTGCCGTATGCCTGAACCCAACATCGCCACAAGGTTACACGCTCCATTCCAAAGAGGCATGCGACGCATTGAGCGATGCCATTGGACTGCCTGTCTACGACGTAAAACGAGCCGAAACAGAACAATAAAACATACTACCATCGTGACCATAAAAGACAAACTCAAAAGCGAGCCTGGATTCCATTACATCATTGATGCGATGGAGCTCATGAGTGCCCCTGGACGGCGCCGCATGCTGCAGCAGCCATTCCTAACCGATATCGCATCGTTGAATCGCGAATATGAATACACCGCACAGGTCCTCGAATGTCTAAAAGACGACAGTCTCATCCGTCCCGTGGCGACGATACGCCATCAGCTGATGCAGATACACGAACTGCAAGGCACTCTGCAGAATCTGCAGCACCGCATGGTATTGGAAGAAATCGAACTGTTCGAGATAAAACACTTCGCCTTCCTTTGCATGGAGACAGCCAAAGCCGCTGAGAAGCTTGACATTGTCAACATCCTGCTCATCCCGGACCTAAGAGAGGTGTTTTCCCTTTTAGACCCCGACCAGACAAACATCCCGAACTTCTATATCTACGACAGCTACCACCCCGACCTGCCCGATTTACGTCGTCAACTGAAAGCCAAACAGACGCTTCTCGAGAACAGCAATGCGTCTGCCGATGAAAACGCGCCGTTACAACGTGAAATCAACGACCTTTTTGAAAAACAGAATATCTTACAGCAATCTGTAATCAACGATTTGTCTGTCAAGATGTATGACTATCTGCCTCTGTTGTCAAAAGCTTACGAACAGATAGCATACACAGACTTCTTGTTCGCCAAAGCCACATTGGCAGAATCCTGGAATCTGTGCCGACCCGAAATATCAGAATCATCCATATACGACAAACTCCTGATACAAAACCTCTGGAATCCTCGTTTGAAGCACCGCAACACAGAGCTAAACATGCGGTATCAGCCCATCGACATAGAACTGTACCGCGGGGTATGCCTTATTACGGGAGCGAACATGGCAGGAAAGACCGTACTCTTGAAAACTGTTGGCATTGCACAGCTTATGGCTCAATTTGGCTTCTACGTTCCTGCCGAGACCGCAATGCTCCCACTTGTTGAAGATGTTCTTTTCTGTATCGGCGATGAACAGAACGAGATGAACGGACTCTCCTCATTCGCGTCGGAAATCATAAAAATAAGCGACACAGTAAGACGCAGCAAAAAAGAGCACCTGCTAATACTTATCGACGAGCCTGCACGCACCACCAACCCCGTGGAAGGCAAAGCGATAGTCCAATCTGTAGTCTCCATTCTTGACGAAAGGGAATCGATAGCATTAATCACGACGCACTACAGCCAACTCGGAATCAAATGCCGTCGTCTGAGAGTCAAAGGATTCGTGGAGACAATGTCCGATACACCCATGACCCCGGAAAACATCAACAGGTTCATGGACTACTCTTTGATTCCCGACAACAGCGATGATGTCCCCAGAGAGGCTCTGCGAATAGCCGAAATACTGAACTGTAACTCCGAAATGCTCTTAAGGGCGCGGAACTACCTCAAAAAGACAACAAGGAATATTACCTAAAAAGAATATTTGAGGAGAGATACCACTGTATAGTATAGGTTACAGTTATTATTTTAACGGTCAAAGAAATTTATCACTAATAATCAAACTATTATAGTTAATAATTGTTATAACTTTTTTTTAAATCAATACATAATAAAAAAAAATTGTAATTTTGCACCGCTTTTTGATGAATTAAATAAAAGATTAATATGAAAAAAATAGGTCATCTCTTTTTACCTATAATGCTCATTGCCAGCATTATGTTTAGTCCAATACAACTCAACGCAGGTAATGTTGACAATGCAAAAGCCCGTCAAGTTGCCTCGTATTTTATGGCTTCTCAATTCGGAAACAAGGCTATCACCGCCGACAATTTGAAGCTTGTATACGAAATACAAAACACCACATTGAATATTCCTGCACTATTCATCTTCAACACCGCTGACAACCGTGGTTTTATCGTCATTTCAGGCAGTGACTGTCTGTCTCCCGTGATTGCCTACAGTACCGAAGGTTGTTTTGATCCCAACAACATCCCTCCGGCAATGAAAAACTATCTCAACGAGCAAGTGCAGATGATTGCCTATGCCCAGAACAACGACGCAATGCCCGAGACATGCATCGCCAATGAATGGAGAGAACTGACAGAGCAGACACTCCCCTATTTCGGAGTCTCCCAGAAAGCCATCACAAAATTGCTCAAATCCAAATGGAATCAAGATCCTCTCTACAATGACATGTGCCCTATCATTAATGGCAACCGCGCTGTCACAGGATGCGTAGCTACTGCAATGGCTCAGATCATATATTACTGGCGTTTCCCATGGGTTGGCAAAGGTCAGCACACCTATTGGCTCGATTCCCTCGGAGAAGACATCACCGTAAGATTCGGAGAGACATACTATGACTATGATGCCATGGTCGACGAACTCACCTACTCCAGCACACAGGAGCAAATAAACGCTGTCGCCCTGTTAAGCTACCATTGCGGTGTCGCTGTCGACATGAGCTATTCGTTCTATGGCAGTGGAACATCATCAACATTGGTACCCCGTGCCATGAAGATGTACTTCAAATACGACAAGGACAGCATTGACATGCTTCAACGCAGCGACATTCGTTTCAGCAACAACAACAGTGCCACAAATCCCAACAGTAAAGACACCGCATGGGTCACTATTATCCGCCAAGAAATCATGAAAGGCCGTCCCGTTTATTATTCCGGCAACGATCCCAATGCTGGTGGCATCCATGCCGGTCACGCTTTTGTATGCGACGGTTACAACTCGGTAACCGACAAATACTGGTTCAACTGGGGCTGGGGCGGTTATGGCAACTGCTGGTGCAATATCTATACCAGCCAACTGAAAGCTCAGGGAATGGGCTACAACTTCACCGATGGACACCAAATCATTATCGGCATACAGCCTCCTGCCGACACATTGGCAGCTCGCAACGTAGGCATTACCGAAACCAGCAATCCCTTTACAGCATCTGTATATCCTAATCCAGCCTCTCAGCAGGTAACGGTAAACTACCTTTTGGATGAAGGCCAGTATTCAGAACTTCAGATATTTGATGCCGCGGGTCGCATGATAGAAAGCTTACAGCTTTCACCCTCCTCAACAGAGATAACAATACCTGTCGACAATTATCGTCCCGGTGTTTATTTCTGCCGTCTTAACGGACACAGCGTAAAATTCGTCAAAAAATAACACGACTAACGTCGTCTGTCTATCGAGGCCGTGAATCTGTCTTTCACGGCCTCGTTTTTTTGTACAATTGTCTATCAACAAAATAATGTTGATACTTTTTCGTTATACGCTTATAACCATTAGTAAAATAGCAGTACTTTTACAAAAGAATAAACAATAAATATTTTACAACATGTTACTGATTAACAGCATTATGCTTCAAGCGGACCTTGCTGAAAATGTCCAACAAACTGAAACCGTACTCTCGCTTGCCTCAAAGGGAGGCTGGGTAATGATAGTACTGGTATGCCTTTTGGCTCTCGCCATCTACATTTCCATCGAACGTTTTTTAGCGTTAAACCACGCCCTAAAGGACGACTCCACAAACTTCATGAACAACATCCGCCAATATGTCCACAAAGGCGATGTTGAAGGAGCACGCACATTAGCCAAAAGCACCGACACCCTTATAGGCCACATGGTCGCCAAAGGCTTGTCACGTCTCGGACGTCCCCTGAGCGACATCCAGACTGCTGTTGAAAACGAAGGCAAGTTGGAAGTTGCCAAACTTGAGAAACGTGTATCACTTGTAGCCACCGTAGCCTCCTTGGGACCCATGCTTGGATTCCTCGGAACAGTGACCGGTATGGTCAATGCTTTCCAGAAGATGGCCCACAACGGCAACAACATCGATATTTCACAGCTGGCCGAAGGCATTTACCAAGCCATGGTAACCACTGTAGGAGGTCTGATTGTCGGTATCATAGCTTATTTCCTTTACAATCTGTTAGTCAACCGCATCAACAAAGTGGTGATGCAACTGGAAGTTCGTTCCATGGAATTCATGGATCTCCTGCATGAACCCGCATAATTGAGGGGAAGAGCAAAGCAATAAATGTCTTGAACCAAATCAATAACCAAGATGATTCGTAGTCAAAATCAGATAAAAATAGAGAGTGGCACCTCCTCAATGTCCGACTTGGTGTTCCTGCTGCTCATATTCTTCATAATCACCTCGACACTGATAAGTCCCAATGCCGTCAAACTATTCCTGCCTGAAAGCCAGAACAAAACCATGGCCAAAGAGAGTGTGACGGTATATGTATCAGACCTTGGTGTTGCCGATGCCAACGGCAAACTGACACGCTGCCAATTCCAGATTGACGACACACCCCTTACAGCCACCTCGGGCGACGACCTAGTCAACGAACTGAAGAATGTGCTCGCCGTCGAGCTGCAGAAAATGGACCCTGGCGATAGCGAAGCAGGTATTTTCGTGCGTGCCGACCAGACTGTAGACGTGCAATTTATTGTACATATCATAGACGCTGTGAACCAGCTGAACAAAGAGCAGAACACCAAACACAAAGTGGTGCTCGGAACAAAACAGCCCGCCGTTGCAAAGGCAAGATAAAAGCTTACAGCCATGACACAAGAACAAAAAGACAAAACAATCTCGGCATCCCTTACAGCCTTAATAATGTTGATTTCCGTAGCATTATGTGCGTGGATGGGATACAAACTCCCCAATCCTCCCATTGAGGAAGAGGGTATGGGAGTTGCCGGTGAGGTATTGGGCGAAATAGAAGGTTTCGGCAACAACAACATGGCTAACTTTCACAACACGTCGAATCCCGCTCCAGCCTCAAGAGCCCCTGAGGACAGCTACACCACAAGCAATGAACCCAGCCCTGTTTCCAAGACTCCCACAAACAAAAACACCTCAACCTCCAACAAACCAACTCCCGACAACAATAACAACAACAGAAACAGTACGTCAACCCAGCCACAGACAAACAATACCACCAACCCCAATGCGACATTCCAAAGACGTCAGAACGGAACCTCCACCGAAGGAAATGGTGCCGCAGAAGGCTCCGGCCGTACAGGCAACCCTAACGGAAATCCTGATGCCGTTGGTGGTACAGGAAATGGTATCGGCGTAAGTTATGACCTTGGAGGACGTGGTATGAGAGGAAACGCACCTCGTCCACAAGGCAGGTTCTCCAAACAAGGTAAAATAATCGTTCAAATAAAAGTTGACCGTTCAGGAAACGTTATTGAAGCGAAAGGTGGCGTGCGTGGCTCAACCTTGACTGACCCACAATATGTAGAAGCCGCAAGGCAAGCCGCTTTGAAAGCACATTTCAATGCAGCGCCAAATGCACCGGAGATTCAAATAGGCACAATAACGTATATCTATAAATTATAGTTTTTTCTTCAACGGAATACAAGTTTTTAAGTTTTCCTAATACTAAATTATGTTGACCGTCGAACAGGAACATGAAATAGTGCGTCAGGTACTCAACGGGGATGTCAACAGATTCGCCGTCATTGTCAAAGAGTACCAAATCATCGTGGCTAATTTATGTTACAAGTTGGCGGGAGACAAACTGGATATCGAAGAGGTCACGCAGCAGGTCTTTGTAGAACTCTACAATGCCCTACCCCGTTTCCGATACGAGAGCCGACTGAGTACATACATATACAGGATCACTGTCAATGTCGTTTCGAAAGAGGTAAAACACAACAGCAAAATTATCTCCTATGACGCCTCCCTGGAGCGTAGCAATGCCGACTACCAAACCTCTCGCGAAGAGGAATTGATGAAAGAAGAGCAACGCCGCAAATTACACCAAGCCATAGGACGCCTAAAACACGAGCAACGCACCGCAATAGTACTTTACGCTTTCAACGATTTCTCCTACAACGATATTGCAGATGTAATGCAGGTATCTCTCTCCAAAGTGGAATCATTGATATTCAGAGCAAAGAAGAACTTAAAAAAAATGATGACATGAAAAGTGGAAATAAAAATATGGGTAAACACGACGATGCATTGTTTGCAGAACTGCTGCAGGACATTGACAACATCTCGGCACCACACACCGTGGATGTTTGCGACAAAGTAATGCAACAGATAGCATCCAAGCCATTTCTCGTACCCACACACGAGAAGAAAAGACATACCGGCATCAAGATTATTTCATCGATGGCAGCCGCTTGTTTTGCAGCAGCCGTCATACTGACCTTCTCCATATCACGAAACAATCTACAGGCCTCCACATCACGGGACGATATAGCCCTAAGTATCATTGAAATCTACGACCACTGTTTCTATTATGACGACGAAGAGTCTACAGAAGAAGTCTCCTATAATGATAACCCCATGAGTCTATTCATATAAAAAAAATCACCCATGAAACGGCTACTGATTTCCATAATATTTGTTGCAGCATTTGTATGCTCCTCTCAAGCACAACGAGGCCCTGCGAGAGGTCATGGTCCCAAAGAGAGAAATCCTATACAAATAGAACAGTTAATCACAGACCTCTCCACATCACAAAAGGCAAGGATACATATCGTCACACAGCATTCCAAAAAAGTCATTGACAACCTGCGTGGACAGTTAAACGATGTGCGCGACAGCATACGCAACTATATGGACTGTGTGGGAGACAACAGCAAAGTACTGTTTCCTCTGTACGAACGCGAAGGCCGTTTGCAAGCCTCCATTAGCAAGGAATACTACCGTGCCAAGATTGCCATCGATGCCATTCTGACACCTGCTCAATACAAGGCTTTACAGGAAAAGTTAGCGGCTCAACGAGCCCAAAGACAGAGGCAACGGCAGCAGAACCATCAGCCAAACAGGCACTAATTAACGAAGACAACATAGCCTCCCCCACCGACATCGGTCCACTGTCTATAACTCTCCCTGTGGTCATTCAACAGGCCTGCCAATGACGTTATTCCGTCAGAGAGTTTGGTATGGTCGTCACCGTGTATGGTATTGTTACCTCCACCATCGGAGACATTGGAGCCTTTCAGCGTAAGACCCACGGGGCAATAGCAATAACTT
>JAGADZ010000057.1 GCA_017613375.1 Bacteroidales bacterium
CTGTCGCCAAGGGTCACAAGTTTGAATTCCCCGTCAGCTGGGGTGTCGACCTCGCCAGCGAGCACGAGCGTTACTTGGTAGAGGAACATTTCAAGAAGCCCGTCATTATGATTGACTACCCGAAGGAAATCAAGGCTTTCTACATGAAACAGAATGACGACGGCAAGACCGTACAGGGCACCGACGTGCTCTTTCCGCAGATTGGCGAAATCATCGGTGGCTCGGTACGTGAGGAGAACTACGACAAGCTTATGACTCGCATCAACGAGTTGAATATCCCGATGAAGGACATGTGGTGGTACCTCGACACGCGTCGTTACGGCACCTGCCCGCATGCCGGCTTCGGACTTGGTTTCGAGCGCCTGATGCTCTTCGTCACCGGCATGGCCAACATCCGCGACGTCATCCCCTTCCCGAGAACTCCGAAGACCGCAGAGTTCTAATCGTCTCTGAGTAGTAGCGTGCCTCCGGCACGCTCTGTATACACCCCACACCGCTGTCCCCACACGGACAAGCCGTGTGGGGTTAATGGAATAATGTGCCGTTGGCACATACATCGGTTCCTCCCTCTCTCAACATACACCAGAGGCACGATATGCACAACAACGCTTCAACTGTCAGCGTGCTGAAAGCACGCCATCCAATTAACCCCACACTAAGCATCAGCGCAGTGTGGGGTTTTTGCACACACATGTGTACCAGCGTGCTGAAGGCACGCTACAACCATACAATAAACAGACCCACTCCGCGTTATATCATCATGAGTTACACCACATCATACTATCATATCGTCTTCCGAACCTACCGCAGCGAGCAGACCATCCCAAAGGACCATGAGCGCGAACTGTACGCCTACCTTTATGGCATCGCCAGAAACCTACAATGCCAGACCTACAGTATCGGTGGTATGCCCGACCATGTGCATTTGTTCGTCTCGCTTCCCGCCACGCTGCCACTATCCTCTTTTGTCCAAAGGATGAAGACAGACTCCAGCAAATGGATGAAAGCAAACCCCAACTTCCCGCATTTTCGAGGATGGGGGCGCGAGTATGCAGGCTTCAGCTATAGCCTACGCGACAAGGACATGATAGTAGGGTATATCATGCGTCAGAAAGAGCACCACCGTAAGACGACCTTCGCCGAGGAGTACCGTGCCTTCCTCGAAGAGAACGGCATGGTGGTGGATGACCGATACTTTCTGAACGTCGAGTAGTAGCGTGCTGGAAGCACGCCATCCTAATAACCCCACACTAAGCGATAGCGCAGTGAGGGGACAACAAGCGACACCTATCCACACCAGCGTGCCAGAGGCACGCTACAAAATAGGCGAGACGATGTAGTAGCGTACCTTCGGCACGCATTCATCTCCCACATAGACATTCTAAGCGAAATTGTACACTTAGTTGTAAAAAAATATCAAAACCGCACACTATAGTGTGCGGTTTTTTTTATATAGCGAGTTGTATGTTATAGATTCTTATAGTTCAATTGGTTCTAAATCAGTCCATCCATTTAGAACATTTTCTAATAGCTCGCGTGTCTTTTTATCTTCTTTGGATTCTGTATCCTCTTCAAGTATTATCGTTTTTAGGTTCTTACTGATAACATAACGAAAGTGGCCAATTTCAGGATGTCCTCCTCTGGTATTACAACGGAAAGAATGTTGAACTTCCCAACCAGCAAGTTGTGTTGTGTCAAGTTTCGCAATTAGATCTTTGAGTTCTTTAGCGATAATATTTATGGTTGCAATAGTAATGTTTATGTTTGCAACTGATTCATTGAATTCTTCACGGTATTGATACCATCTATTATCGGAATATGTAGAAGAATAATATGTTGGGCGTCCCCATATTTCCATGTGACTTTTTGCTTCTTCGGCATCTTCTATATATTCATCTAATTTTGAAAAAGCATATGCTAAAACTGAAGCTTTATTCCAACATGCTGAATCATTAAATGCGTTAACATTAGTTTTTACAACTGTCGTTTCAATTGGTTTGTAGCTGTCAAAATCATATAGAGTTTTTGATAGTTCAGTCTTTATTAGTTTTTCTGCCTTTTGTACTTTTGATTTACAACCAGTGGATGCTAGTACGACCAATAAAAAAGCGATGAGAATTGCGTTTTTTTTCATTTCGTTTTGCCGTTTTTGTCTGTTGGCTCATCAGATTAGTGGTTTGTCGTTACCATACAAACAAGTACATAAAAAATGAAGCGTGGTACCGTATACCACTTCTTCGAATGGAGGTTGTCGGAAATACCCTGTAATGAATAGCAGTAAACAGTCCACGCTGAATACGCGAACAGCTATACTTGCTTGCATTACAAATAATGGAAGGTTCCGACATTCCCATTCGCAAGACGAAGATATAACGCTTCAATGATTTCCTTTGAAATCGGATGCAAAGTTACATATTTTTTGATAATTGGCAAAATATATTTTGCTACCTCGTTGAAAAATTGTATTTTTGCAGTCCGAAAAAAGTTTTTTATGACCAAAGACAGCAACAATATCAATCATACATCCGACAGCGAGCACAACGATTTGGTGGAGGCTATGCGTGGCTTTATGGACAACGGTAAGCCGAAGGTGGGAATCTTCTGGTATAATGTGGCATTGGGCACCCTCTTCGGGGTAGAAAAGGAGGATGCCGACAACGTGCCGTTTGTTAATGGCAAAGCGACTACGGGCAAACTGCACAAGACCTACTGGCAGAAGCAGCACCACCGCGCCGAGGCAAAAGGAGATACGTCGTCCATCTTCTATGCCGAGCACAACTACACCATGATTCCGCGTGGCCGTATCTTCCTTGACGAGGCCACGGACCGCTTCTATGTTTGTGTCGGCCATTGGCTCAATGATATCGACCAAGAGCACTTCCGTGAAGTGATAGAAGACGAATTCAACCTGCCGCAAGATTTTGACCTTGTGATTGATATCCACTGGGATCTCGGTCATGGTTGGTCAGAGGAATTATTATGATTCAGGAAGAGATTGACATAATGTATATGCGGCGGTGCCTGCAACTGGCCACCAATGGATTGGGACGCGTGAGGCCCAATCCATTGGTGGGTTGTGTTATTGTGAAGGATGGCAAGATAATCTCCGAAGGCTACCATCAGGAATACGGCCACAACCATGCCGAACGCAACGCCATACTTAATTATGTATTTCGGAATTCGAATTGTGAAGGGGATGATGCGTCAGCTTCAAAATTCAACATTCAAAATTCAACATTATACGTCAACCTTGAGCCTTGCTCTCACTACGGCAAGACGCCGCCGTGTGCCGACCTTATAATCGAGAAGGGCATAAAAAGGGTGGTTTGCTGTAACGACGACCCCAACCCCCTTGTTGCAGGCAACGGATTCCGTAAACTGGAGGAGGCTGGTATTGAGGTGACGAGGCATATATTAGAGGAAGAGGGGCGTGAATTGAACCGTCGTTTCTTCACTTTCATGGAGAAACGAAGACCCTACATTATCCTTAAATGGGCTCAGACTGCCGATGGTTTCATGGCTCCGGAGGGAGATGGCTGTTACTGGATAAGCAGTCGTCGGCAAAATCTGCTTAATCATCGCTGGCGAACCGAAGAGGCTGCAATACTTGTAGGCTCGCAGACTTATATCAAAGACAAGCCGCAGCTGACGGCACGTCTGTTTTATGGCAACCAGCCTCAGCCTATTGTTCTTGACAGGAGCGATAGACTCAGGGATATACCGGACCGTTGGCTTCATCTCGACTGTCATAATCTCAGTGAGGTGATGACCGTGCTTTTTGAAAAAAAAATTCAGTCGGTGATTGTAGAAGGGGGACGAAGAATCCTTGATGCTTTCATTAAGGAAGGTCTTTACGACGAGATACGCATACTTCGCAGTCCCAGAGAATTCGGCACAGGTCTGCAGGCTCCTCCAATTCCTGATATCAGCGAGGAGAGGTTGGTCATCGTCGATTGAGTTCCCTATAAGAGTTTCAGTGCTATTTTTGCACAGGCCTCAGCGTCGGCCAGGGCATGGTGATGATGCTCCAGATGGAAGCCACAGGCTTCGCTGACAGTGTGCAGCTGGTGGTTGGGAAGGCTGCGTCCAAAGACGCTGCGCGACGCCCGGCAGGTGCAGTAGAAACGGTAGTCGGGCCAATCCATCTGGTAGACGCGCATCACAGCCTTTAGGCAGCCCTCGTCGAAGGGCGAGTTGTGCGCCACCAGCGGCAGCCCCTCTATCAATGGCTCCACCCTTCGCCAGACATCGGGGAAGATGTCGGCACAGTCGGTATCCTCGGGCCCCAGCCCATGCACACGCTGGCAGAACCACTTGTAGTAGTTTGGCTCAGGACGTATCAGGCTGTAGAAATCATCCACCACCTCGCCCCCGCGCACCACCACGATACCCACGCTGCACACGCTGCACGGCTGCTCATTGGCCGTCTCGAAATCTATTGCCGCAAAATCCTGCATACTTCTTTATTGACTTACAAACGTATTTCATGTGATAATATTGCTGTGTTTTGTCAAAAAATACTATCTTTGTAATCTAAACAATATGTATGTCTATATGCATAAGACAGTGCTGGATAACGATTTGCGTGATATGCTGACCCGCTATGCCGAACAATATGAGACGGCGTCGTTCATTGTCGGTGACCCGTCGTGGTGGATGCATCAAGTTGAAGGCGACCTCAACAGGGAGGCTACGGCGTTTGTGGCTTCGGTGCTTAGTTACGGCAGTCGCAGCCAGTTTATGCCTAAGATAGGGTGGATTTTGGAGCGTGCAAAAGGCGATGTTGACAGTTGGCTGCGTAAAGGAGACTATGAGTCTGATTTCATGGCGGGCTGCGGGAAGAGTTTCTACAGGCTCTATTCCTATGACAGGATGCACGGTTTCTTCGATGCCTACCGTAAGTTACTGGAAACTAATGGTTCGCTAGGCTGTTATGTAATGAAAAATGCTCATGACGGGTTAAGTGCTGTCGAGGCTCTCTGTGAATATTTCTCACGGTGTGGTGTCTCTGTTGTCGTGCCCAAAGATGCGACGTCGGCATGCAAGCGTGTCTGTATGTTCCTGAGGTGGATGGTGCGTAGCGGCTCGCCTGTGGACTTGGGATTGTGGAAGGATATTGTTGACCGCCGTACATTGATAATGCCTATGGACACTCATGTCGTCAGCCAGGCCATGCGTCTGGGATTGTTGCAGAGCCGTTGTGCAAGCATGAATGCAGCCCGGAGACTTACCGATGTGATGGCCGAGGTGTTCCCTGAAGACCCTTTACGTGGTGACTTCGCACTCTTCGGATATGGAGTGATGGGCGAGAAAGAGTGTTAGAAGTCCTTGTCGTGGGAATCCATTATTATTGTTACAGGACCGTCGTTGATTAGCGACACCTGCATGTCGGCACCGAATGTGCCGGTGGCTACGGGTCTGCCCAATAATGTCTCCAGTCGATGGCAGAAGTGCTCGTACATGGGTATTGCAAACTCTGGACGTGAAGCGCGTATGTAGCTGGGTCTGTTGCCTTTCTTGGTGCTTGCCATGAGTGTGAACTGGCTGACGACAAGTATGCCGGCATCGGAGATGTCGGTTATGGGCAGGTTCATCACCCCGTCGGCATCGTCAAAAATACGCATGGCGATGATTTTCCGGCACAGGAAGTCGATATCCTCGTCTCCGTCGCGGTCTTCTATGCCTACGAGGACAAGCAACCCAACGCCTATCTCCGATTTGCGTTTGCCGTCGATGTCCACCGAAGCGTTCTTTACACGTTGTATTACTACTCGCATGGTTCTGTTATTATTTGATAATGGTTAGTTTGGCGAATTTCAGCATCAGCTGTTTTGACCCGACTTCGTCGAAAAAAATGACAGCTTTACGACTGTCACCGCTGCCTTCCACGGATACCACCTTCCCTCTGCCGAATTTTGAATGTTCTACATACATTCCTGGCTGTATGGCGTTTATTTCTTCGATACTGTTGCCCATGGTGGGGCCTGACGGCGTGGAGGTTTTCTCTATCTTACGTAGCTTGCGGTGCTCGGGGACGGCTTTTTTTACATTTGACGATGTGTCACTGTCGGAAAACAAAGACTGCATCCCGAAATTCCTCGGCATAGAGCCCGCCTTCGGGAATGGCGACGGACGCCGGCGAGGCATCATAAGGTAGGAGGGGTCTATCTCTTCCACGAAACGGCTCATCTCTTGGTATGAGGTGTTGCCGTATTGGTATCGCATCTGGGCGTAGCTCAGCGTCAGTTGTGTCTCGGCACGTGTCACGGCGACATAGAACAGACGGCGCTCCTCTTCCAAGTCCTGTCGCGAAGAGATTGAGAGCATTGAGGGGAACAGGTTCTCTTCCATGCCGACGACATAGACATAGGGGAATTCCAGTCCCTTGGCGGCATGGATGGTCATCAGCGACACTTTGTCGGCATCTTTGTCGTCGTCCTTGTCCTCGGAGGTGAGTAGGAGCACCTGCTGGAGGAACATGTCCAACGTCTTCACAGAGGGTGTGTCCGCCTGGAGTGGTTCGGGATTGTCGTTGTCGGATTCCATCTCTCCGGGGGTGATGGTCTCCTCGCGTTCGCAGTATTCCTGTATGCCGTTGAGGAGCTCCTCGATATTCTCGATACGGTTGGCGTTGTCGGGGTCGTCTTCGTTGCGTAGCATGGTGATGAGGCCTGACGCGTTCACAATACGTTTGGCGAGGTCGTAGGCGCTCATAGTGTATACTTGCGACGAGAAGAATTTTATCATGGTCACGAACTCGCCTATCTTGTTTGTCACACCGCTGTTGATACTCAGTCCGAAATCAGGCAGGTTCTCCAGCACTGTCCAGATACTGATATCGTTGTCGCTGGCGGCGGTGCGGATACGGTCGAGCGTGGTGTTGCCGATGCCGCGGGAGGGATAGTTGATTACACGTACGAGAGACTCGTCGTCATGATTGTTTACCACTAAACGCAGGTACGCCAATATATCCTTGATTTCCTTGCGTCCGTAGAACGAGATACCGGCATAGATGCGGTAGGGGATGTTCTGTTTCCGTAAAGCTTCCTCTATGGCACGACTCTGTATATTGGTGCGGTACAGTATGGCGAAGTCCTTGAAAGGACGGTTGTCGCCGAGGTGGGCCTGCATAATGGAGTCACAGACCTTGGTGCCTTCGTCACGCTCGTCGCTGCATTGCAGCAAGGTTATAAGGTTCCCTGTTCCGTTGTCGGTCCATATCTCTTTTTGTATCTGTTCTTTGTTGTTGGAAATGATAGAGTTGGCGGCATTGACAATGTTTTTTGTGCTGCGGTAGTTCTGTTCCAGCTTGAAGAGATGTACGTTAGGATAGTCTCGCTTGAAGTTGAAAATGTTCTGGATATTGGCACCGCGGAAAGCATAGATGCTCTGTGCATCGTCGCCAACGACACAGATATTCTGGTAACGTGCCGCCAGTTTTTTGACAATCAGATACTGGGCGTAATTGGTGTCTTGGTACTCGTCGACAAGGATATAGCGGAAACGGTTCTGGTATTTCAGCAACACCTCTGGAAAGTCGCGAAGAAGTATATTGGTGTTGTAAAGAAGGTCGTCGAAGTCCATCGCCATGGAGTTGCGAAGTCGTTTGTTGTAGAGCTTGTAAATTTCACCAATCATGGGTTTGTGCGACGACTGGTCGGTCTGTTGTATCTCGGGATTGGCACAGTAGTCTTCGGGGCCGATGAGACTGCTTTTAGCCATCGATATACGGCTTATGACATAGCCTGCATTGTAGGTCTTGGAGTCGAGGTTCATCTGCTTGACAATCTGTTTGATTGCCGACTTACTGTCGTCGGTGTCGTAGATTGTGAAGCTTTGTATGTAGCCCAATTTCTGTGCCTCGGCACGAAGCAGACGTGCGAAGACGGAGTGGAAGGTGCCCATCCACAGATTGCGGGCATCGGGGCCTACGAGCTTTATGATACGTTCTTTCATCTCACCGGCAGCCTTGTTGGTGAAAGTCAGTGCCAGAATATTGAAAGCATCCACACCTTTCTCGATAAGGTGAGCGATGCGATATGTAAGTGTGCGTGTCTTGCCGCTCCCGGCACCGGCGATAATCATCTCCGGACCTTCGGTGCATGCTGCCGCCTCACGCTGCGCTTCGTTCAGTTGTGCTAATAACTCACTCATTTCTAAAGATGAAGACTATTGTCTTGATGTAATAATGAAAGTGCAAAAATACGAAAAAAAAAGAGACGGTTTGAAAGAAAAATGACAATCCCGCATATATGGGGTGTAATATAAAGGCAAAGGCGTAATGGTTACTGTTTGTTGGGTCTCACAATATAGTCAAACTTGTCTATATTGGTTACACCCCATTCCTTTAGTTTTTCCACTGAGCTGTCACGGTCTGCATCGCTGTTGTAGTTGGGTATCAGCGGAACACGGACGGTGATGTGTTCGGCGCCTTTTTTCTTCAACAGCCAACGCAGGTTGTTTATGGCTCTTCGGTTGCCACGACCTGTGTATTCTTTGTAAATTACAGGATTACAGTCTTTGATATCGACAATAAAATCATCAATCAGTTCTGCGGCTTCCTCCACGGCACTGCGTGGTACTGCAAGCGATGTCTCGGCAGTAAGACGCCAGTCGTTGCCGCAGAGTTCCCGAAAACGCCTGATGAAAGCCGTCCTCAGCAGTGGCTCGCCGCCACCGAAACAGAGGCCTCCTCCTGTGGCAAGGAAGTACAGGTTGTCGATTCGGACACGCTCAAAAAGGGATTCTGGAGTATAACGGTATAGATTGTCAGGCGATTCAAGGCAGGCGTGGTTCAGACAGTAGCGACAACGTAGAGGACAGCCGTGGAATGCCGCCAGTGTGGTGACACCCTTGCCGTCGATACCTATGCGGTGCCGCACAATACCGATGAAAGGGATTGCCTCCATGACAGTGCTATTCTGAGAAGGGATTTGTGATTTCCGCTTTCAGCGGTATCGGCTCGGAAGGGAGGTCTACGCTGCGTGCGGTCTTTATCTCGGTCTGCACACCTCCGATGGTGGCATTCAGATATTCTTCCTCGACACCGTTGGCGGAGACTTTCTTGGCAGGTGCGCCTATCTCGATGACAGGAATTTCGCTTCTTGTGCTGTCAGTATTATCTGGACTGTCGCAAGTTATCATAACTTCGCCCTGCAGAGGCTTCGGTACAGGTTGTTTGGTCCCTATTTTTCCGGTGATGCAGGAACTGAGACTCATGGTTACGCCAGCCATAACGGCAACCTTGCCGAGACTCTTGCGTCGGCTGAGCTCGTTTTCGAGATAACGCAATTCGGCGTCGCAGCGAGGGCAGGTGCCTTCGCATTCGCCTTCATAGGTGCATTCTGGTATTTCCAATGCTATGCCGTTCTCGTCGGCAATGCGGCGCCGTATGGCTTTGAGATTTTTACAAACTTCTTTTCCGTGGCTCATGGTTGTGGCTTTTGTATAAGTATATTACGTCATTTCGACGCTTTTATTGTGTCAATGTCTTTGAGTATATTTCGCCGTAAGCACAACAGGCTCGACGGGAGGGTGTGAGGTTCAAGTAATTCTATCGTCGAACGTAGCTCTGCTAATAATTCAGGCCAGTGACGACACTGCTTGAAGGAGAGTTTCATGCAAAGGGACCTCACTCCATAGGTTAGGTTTGGGTTGGTGATGCCGTTGAGACAGAAATCAAGAAAATCGGTACGCACATCCTCTTCGCTGATTTCGACATCGTCGAGAAGCCGCAATAATAGACGCTGTTTCGTGACACTTGATGTTGTCAGGGCTTCATCAATTAGTTCGTTCTTCTTTTTCTCGAGTATCTCTCTGTCCGACAAAGGCAGGTGTGTCATGACCCATGCCGCATTGTCGCTTGTGCGTTTGTCGGAATCGAAGAGCAGCAAATACAGTTCATCTATTCCGTCTTGTTTGATATTGTGGACTAACGCAGTGATGTCGGTTTTGCCGATGGGGTGGGAGATGAGTTCTTTTATTTCCATCGCAGTGACTTTAGATGGCTCTTCTGTTCTTCGGTTATGCGGTAGCTCTCTACGGCTTTCTGTATGGTTTTGTTGTGAACCCATTGTTCCAGACGTCGTTTCTCAAGATACGGGAGAGTGATGTCGTATTGTTTGGCGAGAGCTGTGGCAAAATACCAAGCCTGCATCATGCGTATGTAGTATTCCTCACGGCATATTGAGGCAACCATGTCATGAAACAGAGGCTCGAAATCCTTTTCGAGAAAATGTTGCATAAGCATGCATATGGCGAAACGTACCGTGTATTCATGGGATGAATGTATCCAGCGTTGAATGTCGGAAAGCAGCTCTTTGTGGTGTTTGGCGAAGCATTTCGGGGAGA
>JAGADZ010000058.1 GCA_017613375.1 Bacteroidales bacterium
CCCAGGTGGGATGCTTAACGCTTTCGCTGGGCGACTCAATCTAAATGACCAAATCGCGAGCATCCATCGTTTACCGTGCGGACTACCAGGGTATCTAATCCTGTTTGATACCCGCACCTTCGAGCATCAGCGTCAGTAACACACCAGTAAGCTGCCTTCGCAATCGGAGTTCTTCGTGATATCTAAGCATTTCACCGCTACACCACGAATTCCACCTACCTCTCGTGCACTCAAGAACCGCAGTTTCAACCGCACTACGGGGTTGAGCCCCGCTATTTAACGGCTGACTTACGATTCCGCCTACGCTCCCTTTAAACCCAATAAATCCGGATAACGCTCGGACCTTCCGTATTACCGCGGCTGCTGGCACGGAATTAGCCGGTCCTTATTCACGCGGTACCTGCAGGCGCGGCCGCGGCCACGCTGTTATCCCCGCGCAAAAGTGGTTTACAACCCGTAGGGCCGTCGTCCCACACGCTACTTGGCTGGTTCAGGCTTCCGCCCATTGACCAATATTCCTCACTGCTGCCTCCCGTAGTAGTCTGGACCGTGTCTAATTTCGAGTGTGGGGGACCTTCCTCTCTGAACCCCTACCGATCGAAGGCCAGGTGGGCCGTCACCCCGCCTGCTGCCTAATCGGACGCATCCCCATCCCGAACCGGAAATACCTTTAGTCGTGGTCAGATGCCATCTCACGACCACATGCGGGATTAATCCGCCTTTCGGCGGGCTATACCGCGGTTCGGGGCAGGTTGGATACGCGTTACTCACCCGTGCGCCGGTCGCCATCAGCCGCAGCAAGCTGCGGCCATGCTGCCCCTCGACTTGCATGTGTTAAGCCTGTAGCTAGCGTTCATCCTGAGCCAGGATCAAACTCTCCATTGTAAAATAATATCTCTAGTCGCATCCCCCACGCCCGAAGGGCGTGGGGAGCGGACCTGTCTTCTCAGGACGCCTCCGTAATATCAAGCAAGAGAAGCGCCGCTGACAACGTCACCTGTCATTGACGGCTTCATGTCTATACCCAGTGCACGCACGCTCGCACGATATGAAATAACGGCAAGGGCGGCACTGCCTCTTGTACTACTTCTAATGTCTCCATGTAAATCTCTCAAAGAGCGAACGCAGACGGGAAAAACACGCCGGAACGCGATTTTTTGACCGAAAGCGGATGCAAAGGTATAACAAAAAACAACACCGTCCAAATTTTCGGCACATTATTTTCACAAAAACATGAAAGTTTTCGCATTTGTTGACATACATCAAGATGAATGGAAATAAAGTGCCCCTGCCAGATGATGGCAAGGGCACTTATACCTTATTTATATTATATTGAAAATTATCGGGCTTGCCCGATGAATGTCGGCTGCACCGCAGCAATCGAAGCAAGCTTCATTGCGTTCGGTTTGCACGACATTTGAAGATTGAAAATATCACTCAAAAATCTCTTCTATACCATTGTCGTATTTTGTCACGTTCTTGGAACAAGTATCAAAATCCTTGGGCACATCAAATTTTGCATCCTGTGAATACCCCAAACTGGCATCTGCATATACTTTCTTCATAAATTTTGCCCATATTGGCAATGCCGCAGCAGCTCCCTGACCAATACTTGTAGAGTAGAAGTGGATATCGCGGTCTTCTCCGCCTACCCATACACCATTGACCAAATCGGGAGTGACACCCATAAACCATGCATCGGAATTATCATTGGTTGTACCGGTCTTACCACCCATTTGAGCTGAGATACCCATTCCGCGGATACGTCTTGCCGTACCACCTTCAACAACGCCTTCAAGCAGTTCAAGCATTTTGAATGAACTTTCCTCGCTGATTACCTCATTTTGTCTTGGTATGAAATTGGCAAGTACATTTCCTTCACTGTCCTCAATTCTTGTCACCATTAATGGAGCACTTCGTATTCCATGGTTGGCGAAGGCAGTATATGCACTAACCATCTCACCGACTGTCACCTCTCCAGAACCAAGACATAGTGACATCGTAGGCTTGATATTGGGATTGTTTATACCATATTTATGGAGCAAGTCAACAAGATTTTGCGGATGGAACTTGTTCATCAGATAGGCAGAAATCCAGTTGTTTGACTGTTGAAGTCCCCATTTAAGCGTCACCATTGCCCCATATCTGGCATGGCTTCCATTCCTTGGTGTCCAGGTACCTCCATTCTCCAATTTATATGTCTGCATTTTATTGGGAGCTTGGTCGCAAGGTGTATATCCATTTTCCATGGCAAGTGAATAGAGATAGGGCTTGATAGTGGATCCTACCTGTCGTCTTCCAACCATAGCCATGTCGTATTGGAAATGCGTATAGTCAGGTCCACCGACGTAGGCTTTTACTGCACCAGTTTTTGAATCCATGCTGACGAATCCAGCCCTAAGATACTGTTTGTAATATTTAATAGAATCCAGAGGACTCATTTTCTTGACAACCTCACCACTATACGTGAACACGTTCATTTCGACAGGTGTTTCAAATATTTTTTTGATTTCATCCTCTGTCTTTCCTTGGGCTTTTAATTCCTGATAGCGATGACTTTGTTTGATAGAGCGATTCATCACCCTCTCATAGTCGGTTTTGGACATCTTACTCGAGAATGGTCCCCTCGCACTTCCCCTGACCTGAGCATTAAATGTCGGCTGCAAAGTCTGTGAGAGGTGCTCTTTAACGGCTTCCTCTGCATACCGCTGCATTCTCGTGTCAATCGTGGTGTAAATTCTCAGTCCATCAGTATTGATATTATAGGGATGTCCACCACGGCGGGTGTTTTTGTTACACCATCCATAGAGCGGGTCATCTGCCCACGCAATAGAGTCAATAGTATATTGTGGCCTATTATAGCTGGGATAGTCTTTTAACTCTGGTTTCTTGGCCATCATATATTGTCGCAGGTATTCTCTGAAATATGGCGCGATTCCGTCTGTAGTCTCTCTATCACCAGAAGGTTGGAAGTGTAGGTTGAGAGGTGTCTCCATATAAGTCTGACAATCCTCTTTGGTGATATATCCAGCCCGATACATTTGAGTGAGGACGACATTTCTTCTCTCCAATGCTCTATCAGGGAATCTAACAGGATTATAGTAGGCAGGGTTCTTGCACAGTCCGATAATGGTTGCAGCTTCAGTGATGGAGATATTTTTAGGGTCTTTGCTAAAATAAGTCATACATGCACTTTTCACTCCAATGGCATTGTAAAGGAAATCGAAATAATTCAGATACATGGTGATGATTTCCTCCTTGGTGAAGTTCTTCTCCAATTTGATGGCAATAACCCATTCTATCGGTTTTTGGAACATTCGCTCGAGTTTACTGTGCGCCACCTCTGAATACAATTGTTTCGACAATTGCTGAGTAATTGTCGAACCGCCACCGGCATTTTCATTTCCCATCAGTCCACGTTTGAGTACAGCTCTGGAAAGAGCCTTGAAGTCAATGCCAGAATGCTCGTAGAAGCGCTCATCCTCAGTGGCGATAAGTGCGTTGATAAGATAGGGCGAAATATTATCAAAAGAAGCAGAGATTCTATTGTCTCTCGTCGAGGCATATATACCCATGAGTTTGCCGTCGGCAGAATAAACCTGGGATGAATATTTACTAATTGGATTTTGAAGATCGTCCATGTTGGGCATATACCCTACCCATCCATTCCATATTGCTATCGTTCCTACTGTCACGACAACTATGATACCGATAAGAATTCCCCAAAGTACCTTGATAAAAATTTTTCTCATAAGCCAAAAGAAGGGTCAAAAACGTTCAGATTGCGTTTCAGGGGGCAAAATTAATGAATTTCTTTTGAAATATGGCAAATAAATTAAAAATAATGCTTAACTTCGCATCCGAAAACGAATCTTAGTACGATTACGCCATCATGGATAAACATAATTTTGTGACAATAGCAGATCTTTCACGTGAAAAGATTCTCTATATGATCCGTCTTTCGGAAGAGTTTTTGCGGCATCCCAACCGTGAGATTCTCAAAGGTAAAGTAGTAGCAACATTATTTTACGAACCCAGCACCCGCACACGTTTAAGTTTTGAAACCGCAGCCAATCGGCTGGGGGCACGTGTAATTGGTTTTTCCGACGCCAAAGCCTCCAGTGTGTCAAAAGGTGAGACCTTGAAAGACACGATACTGATGGTTTCCAACTATGCCGATGTGATTGTCATGCGTCACTATATAGAAGGCGCAGCGCAATATGCTGGTGAGATAGCCCCAGTCCCTATCATCAATGCCGGTGATGGAGCCCACCAGCATCCGTCGCAATGTATGCTCGACCTGTTCACTATCCATCAGACACAGAGCAGCCTTGAGAATCTGACGATTAGTTTGGTTGGCGACTTGAAATATGGCCGTACGGTGCACTCTCTTCTGATGGCCATGCGACATTTTAACCCCTCTTTTCACTTTGTGGCACCAGAGGAACTTTCCATGCCAGCAGAATATAAATTATATTGCAAGGAACACGGTATCAAATACGAAGAGCATTTGGACCTCAACGACGAAGTCATTTCAACTTCCGACATTATTTATATGACTCGTGTTCAGAAGGAACGTTTCTCCGACCTCATGGAATATGAACGTGTAAAAAACATCTATATTCTGAAATCCGATATGCTCGTCAACGCAAAGTCAAATATGAGAATACTTCATCCACTCCCACGTGTCAATGAGATTGATTACGACGTGGATGACAACCCTCACGCTTATTATATTCAACAAGCCCGCAATGGCCTATATGCCCGTGAGGCTATTATTTGTGATGTCTTGGGCATCACCCTTGACGAGATTATCAATGACGACACCATCATAGACTGATAAACATGAACATGAACAAGAAAGAACGACTTGTAGCTGCCATCAAAAATGGCACTGTGATAGACCACATCCCCGCCAAAGACCTTTTTAAGGTAATCAGGATACTTGGTCTCGACCGCATCGACACGCCTGTGACATTCGGCAACAACCTCGATTCTCAGAAGTTTGGCAAGAAGGCAATTATCAAGGTCTCTGACAAATTTTTTGAGGACAAGGAAATCAACAAGATAGCACTCATCGCCCCG
>JAGADZ010000059.1 GCA_017613375.1 Bacteroidales bacterium
GCTCTCGTCGCCCATCATCATAGCACTCCACTGACGGTCACTCATGGCACCAGTGCCACTGTCGGTGAGAAGGTCTATGTAGACGTAATCGCTCTTCAGCATGAAGATGTTGTTGTGGGCCTCGAGAAGCCATTTTTCACGTTGTTCGCGGGTTGATTTCTTGATGGGTTCAACCATCTTGATTTTCCACGCTTCTGCAAATGGGAGTTCCATAATATTATGTTTTTAATTGATTATTAAATAAAATGATTTCCAAACTGATAATAAACACTATCGGCACATGAAAATGTATCGTGTGTCGAATTTGAGACGTTATTTAGTACGTCTCTACAGGAGACAATAAACATCTCTTTTCTTGATATTTAAGAAAAGCATACGGGCGTTTATGTCTATACTGTTCTTCACTATTTCAGTGGTGTTCAGTTCCCTGTGTGGGAAATAATAATCACGGTTTGGATTTGCAAAAATACAAATATTCTGCATTCTGACAAAATAATATTTACTTCCCGAAAAAAAACACTCCTATTTCCGCTTATTGAAAAAGGAATAGCACACAATAAAATGATTTCTTTCGCGTTGTAAAATTATTTGAGAACAAAAAACCTCTATTTATGGCACAAAATACTTTAGATGCCAGCACTCTGGCGAATGTTAAGACATGGCTCGAAGGAGCATATGACGATGAGACAAAGGCTGCTATCCGCAAGATGCAAGCCGAAAACCCCGAAGAACTGAACGAGAGCTTCTACCGCAGCCTCGAGTTCGGCACCGGCGGTCTGCGCGGCATCATGGGTGTGGGAACCAACCGCATGAACAAATACACTGTCGGAATGGCTACCCAGGGCTTGGCAAACTACGTGAAGAACTGTTTCCCAGGCGAAGAATTGAAAGCTGCCATTTCGCACGACAGCCGCAACCACAGCCGCGAATTCGCCGAAATCACCGCAAACGTCCTTGCCGCCAACGGTTTCACCGTATATCTCTTCGACGATATGCGTCCTACTCCGGAACTATCATACGCTGTGCGTTACTTCCACTGCCAGACAGGTGTGATGCTCACCGCCTCGCACAACCCTAAAGAATACAACGGCTACAAAGCCTACTGGAACGACGGCTGCCAGCTGGTGCCTCCCCATGATACCAACGTTATTGACGAGGTGCTGAAAATCACCGAACTCAAGGATGTGAAATGGAGCGGTGGCGAGGACCGCATCATCACCATCGGCAGCGAGGTGGACGACGCTTTCATGAAAGAGATTGAGAAAAACGTACTACATCCCGAATGTATCAAGGCCAACCACGACATCAAGATTGTCTACACTCCTCTGCACGGTACCGGCATAAAGCTGATTCCCGCCATGCTGGAAAGATTGGGATTCACCAATGTCAACGTCGTCAAGGCCCAGGCTGTGCCCGACGGCAATTTCCCGACGACACCGTCGCCAAATCCCGAAGAACACGCGGCCATGAAGATGGCTGTGGATCTGGCAAAAGAGATTGACGCCGATATCGTCTTCGCCAGCGACCCCGATGCCGACCGCGTAGGCGTGGCCGTCAAGAAACCCAATGGAGAATGGATGCTCCTCAACGGCAACCAGACCATGAGCGTCATCATCTACTATCTGTTGAAGGAGTGGAAAGAAAAGGGCAAACTGTCTGGAAAGGAATTCATCATCAAGACCATCGTCACCAGCGAACTGCCTGCCGACATCGCCAAAAAACAGGGTGTCAAAGTGTTCGATGTGCTCACCGGATTCAAATGGATTGGTGCCAAGATTCGCGAACTGGAAGGCAAAGAGACCTTCATCGGCGGCGGCGAAGAGAGCTACGGCTACATGATTGGCGACTTTGTACGCGACAAGGATGCCGTGGGAGCCTGCTCGATGATTGCCGAAATAGCAGCTTGGGCCAAGTCGCAAGGCAAGACATTCTTCGACGTGCTTGTAGACCTCTACAAAGAATACGGCTTCTACAAAGAGGGCCTTCTCAGCGTGGTACGCAAAGGCAAGAGCGGCGCCGAAGAGATTCAGCAGATGATGAAAGACTACCGCGAGAATCCGCCAAAGGATATCAACGGCAGCCCTGTTGTATGCATAAAAGACTACAAACTATTGGAAAGCAAGGATATGGCAAGCGGCAAAATTGACAAAATAGACCTGCCTGCAAGCAACGTGCTGCAGTTCTTCACTGCCGACGGCAACAAAATCACTGTGCGTCCCAGCGGCACAGAACCGAAAATCAAATTCTACTTCGGTGTGAAAGGGGAGCTCTGCTGCAAAGAAAACTTTGACAAGACCAACGACGCCCTTGACAATAAAATCGATGACATCAAAAAGTCCATGGGACTTATATAGTGAAGAGGTGTGAGGTATGAGGTATGAAGTGTGAGGTATGAGGTTTTTTTAAGGTTGCGAAGATAATAGTTAAGGTTGATAAACAAAAGGCTCGGATTAAACAATCCCGAGCCTTTTGTTTTCTAGACAATCCCTCGCATCTACATAGGCTTGATGCGTCGCGCCAATTTCGCGGCACAACCCGGGAAGAACTGCTTGATATAAGCCATCAACAGCTCATAGCGGCCTACAAGCACCTCGCGCTTCTTCCTGTATACCGCCTTGACGATTTTGTCGGCTGCCTGCTGCGGAGTCACTCCGCCAGCCTGTCCGGCATCCATCTTGCCATGCTGGCGACCGTCTTTCTCGAGAGCATATTTCGATATATTGGTCTGCACACGTCCCGGACAGACGATAGTGACACGTATATTCTGATCGTATGTCTCGGCCTGTACAGTCTCGAAAAATCCGTA
Organism: Bacteroidales bacterium; assembly: GCA_017613375.1. Lineage (GTDB taxonomy): Bacteria > Bacteroidota > Bacteroidia > Bacteroidales > P3 > Colimorpha. Next base: position 2,807 of record JAGADZ010000059.1, read on the forward strand.
TAAGGCGTGTTTTGCCGAACTATAGGCACAGCGCAGCGGGAAGCCGAAACGGCCCGCGATACTGGTGGTGACGACAAGTTGTCCCCCACCCCGCTCAATCATGCGAGGCAGGATTTTCTTGGTTAGGATAACAGGGGCAAAATAGTCAATATCCATCACCTTGCGAATCACACTCATATCGGTCTCTATAGTGGTGCCCCGCTGACTGATGCCGGCATTGTTGTAGAGGATGTCAATGTGGCCGAATACAGCCCAAGCACCTATTGCCAAAGCCTCTAATCCGTTGGTCTGCGACAGGTCGAAAGGCATGGCCGCCACATCAGGAGACCCCAGTTTTTTGCATTTCTTCGCGACCTCTTCCAACAAATCCATCTCAAGAGCCGTAAGGATGAGCTTGGCACCCTCTTCAGCAAAACGGTAGGCAGTGGCCTCGCCGATACCCGACGAAGCTCCTGTAATCCATACCACTTTATTTTCAAATTTTTTCTTCATCTGCAGACGAAATGATTATTGTTCTGCTTCGACCAAGTCACGGAACCACGAAGCACGGCCGCATCCTTCACCTGTGTTGAGGAGGACAACGTCGCCGTTCTTGATTTCTCCTTTGTCCACAGCCTGGAAGAAACCCGCATAGCATACCATCGACGCAGGTCCGAGAAGGACACCGCGGTTTTTCTTCATCTCCTTGCCATAGCGTGGCAATTCGGCCTCCTCGACACGGAGGAATGTGCCGCCACTGCGTCTCACAAGCGGGGCGACAAGCGGATAGTTGCCAGGGTTGGCAGCGGTAAGTATGCCTATGCGTGTCTTGATATCTTTCTTGGCCTCATACTGCTGCTCCCATCCCTCGGGGAAAGCGGCAGCAGTGGCTTTCTCCCATGCGGTGACCATAGGGTCGCACTCGTCCTGCTGGACAAGAATCATGCGTGGAAGCTTGTAATCAGCCTTTGACGATTCCTGACTTACAAGGTCGCGGAAACCTTTCTCGAAAGCTAACGGGGATGTGCCGCCAGCGACGGCTTGCATATAGACCGTGGGCAACTGCCCCATCTGCCTCAGACATTCAAAAACAAGCAGACGTTTGGACTCTATACGCAGAGGGTCTGTATTGCCTCCACTGATGAGTACATTGTTCTCCTTATGGTAATTGGCTGCCTCTGTTTTGGCATCGCCGTAGCCGCCCTTGGATATGACAACAGGCTGCCCGACTTTCTCTATGGCCTTTACAGTGTCGGCATCGATACAGTTAGGTGCAAACTCGGTGAACTTGATGCCAGCTTTGGCACAGTAGGTGGCAAAAGCGACACCTGCGTTGCCTGTCGATGCAAGGCAATACTCCTTGACTCCTTTCTCTTTCAATACCGTGGCGGCCAGGGCTGCCGAGATATCCTTGAAAGAGCCCGTGCCTTTGTTCAGGTCGTTGCGGTAGACATACACCTTGCAGTCAACACCTTTCTCTCTGGCATAAGCCTCAAGATTGTCCCAACGCTCCATAGGTATCAAGCCCTCGCCGAAACTGACGATATTTTCGCGACACTCTATAGGGAGCATCCCGAAATAATAATCCTGATAGGATTCATTCTGCGGCGGATTCGAAGGCATCACTTGCGGCTCCGTATATTCCACCTCGGCGTAGCCGCTGCCGCATTCGCACTTCTGGTCCTGCTGAAACCAAGTGGCAAAGTCGCCTATGACTTTGCCACATTTCTTACATCTGATTTGATATTTCATTGTAATTAGTGATTGGTGATTAGTGATTGGCGACAAATAGTTGATCTACATTATGTAATGTCAATTCACTAATCACTATTGACTGTTCACCGGTTACTATTTCTTGATGATATGCATATCAGGCATCGGCTTGTTGTAGACGCCCTGGTCGAGACGCTTCTTCACCTCTCGGAACACCTCTATGGTGCGGTTGGCCTGTTCCATAGTATGTGCAGCTGTGGGGATGATACGCAGCATAATCTGGCCCTTCGGCACGACGGGATAAACCACGATGGAGCAGAAGATACCGTAGTTTTCGCGCAGGTCGACGACGACATTGGTGCCCTGGTTCACATCGCCCGGGAAGAACACCGGCGTGATGGGTGACTCGGTGACACCCGTATTGAGACCCTCGGCCTGGAACGACTTCTGCAAGTGAGTCGAGAGCTCCCACAGTTTCTCACGATACTCAGGATGCTGGTTGATAATCTCCAGACGACGTTTCACGCCCCATACTATAGGCATCGGCAGACTCTTGGCGTAGATCTGCGAACGCATGTTGAAACGCAGGTAGGTGATGATGTCCTCGTCGTTGCAGCCGATGAAGCCACCTATGATGGCCATAGTCTTGGCAAAAGCACAGAAATAGAGGTCGATATCGTCGGCGCAGTTGAAGTGGGTATGCGTACCGCGACCCTCAGGACCCATGACTCCCATACCGTGGGCATCGTCGATGAGGATACGGAAATTGAACTCTTTCTTCAATGCCACGATTTTGTCCAGTGCACCGAGGTCACCCTCCATGCCATAGACACCTTCGGTGGCGACAAGGATTCCGCCGCCCTGTTTCTCGGCCAATGCGGTGGCCTGAGTCAGCTGTTTACGCAAGCTGTCGATATCGTTGTGCTGATATTTGAAACGCTTGGCACCTGTCACGCGGAAACCGTCGATAAGGCAGGCGTGAGCCTCGCTGTCATAAACGATGACATCGCGAAGGCTGACAATAGTGTCGAGAATGCTTATCTGGCCCTGATAGCCGAAGTTGAGCAAATAGCCATATTTCTTGTGGGTGTATTCGCAGAGCATGGATTCCACCTCTTCGTGCAGCGAGGTATGGCCGCTCATCATGCGGGCACCCATCGGGTAAGCCAGACCCCAGCGGCGTGCACCTTCCTCGTCGGCAGCGCGCACCTCGGGATTATTGGCAAGGCCAAGATAGTTGTTCAGGCTCCAGTTCAACACTTTCTTGCCATTGAAAGTCATCTCGGGACCTAACTCGCCCTCAAGTTTCGGAAAATAGAAATAACCGTCAGCCAACTTGCGGTACTGTCCCAAAGGACCACCCGTCGACTCTTTAATACGTTCAAAAATATCTTTCATATTGATTCAAATTTTATCTTTTATTCTCTTTAAAATGTTTATTTTCAAACTAAAGCAACCATAGTATAGCGATAGTTCAAGAAGCAAAGATACTAAAAAATCTTAAAACCACGGAACATTCTTTGTTCATATTTATAAAAATACGCTGCCCCGCACAATGTGCAGGGCAGCGATTTATACTATCTCAACTATTCTCTCAATTCCTACTTCTTCACAATTGTCTTCACTCCCTGTTTGTCTTTGGTACGCACCACGAGGAAATATTGACCGGTCGCAAGGGTGCCGAGGTCGATTTCGGACACCTGGTTCTCGCACTTGCTATTCCACAAGGCTTTGCCGTTTATGTCGTAAACCGCTATCTCATACGGCTCTTGCTGGCTCAGCTGCACTGTCAGTTGTCCCGTTGTGGGGTTGGGCGAGACGGTGAAGTCTAAAGTGCCGACATTGTCAATGCCTATTGTCGGGTCGTGTGCGAAAATGGCTTCAAATACCGTGTCCTGCGTGACGGTGACGATGCGGGGCGAATCCTCATTGCCGTCCCTCCAGCTCTCGAACACATAGGATTCGGCGGGAACGGCTGTCAGCGTAGCCTGCTCGCCCTCATAGTACATGCCCGAACCTTCAACTGTGCCCCACTCCTCGTTGTTACTTGCAGCTACCACATAATATTGCGGCAGTTCGGTGAAGTGAGCGACAAAGGCAGTATCGCAGGTGAGGTATATCGTGAGGGGGTTGTCGGTGATGCTGTCACCCGTGGCTGTGCTCCAATGAGTGAATCTGTATCTGTTCTCGGAGGGTACGGCTGTGATGGTTTGGTAGGTGCCGCCAGAGTAGCTGCCGCCTCCAGTGGCGGTACCCATCGTAGCATTGGCTGACGAGACCTGAAGAGTGAACGTCTGGCCGCTTACATCCTCGAAGTTGGCGATAAATACGGTGTCGCTGACGAGGTGTACGACGAGCGGGTTGGTGGTAATCACGGTCGAGCCATCGTCGCAGCTCCAGTTGTTGAATCTGTGGCCGGGGTTGGGTGTCGCCGTTATTGTGACATCAGAGGCTGTGTAGTTGCCGCCGCCGGTGACGGTACCCATCGTTGCGTCGGACGCAGATACCTGCAGGTTGAACTGTTGGGTGCATTGGAATATGGCGGTGAACGTTGTGTCGCCAGTCAGGTGGATGACCCTTATGCTGTCGGTCACACCGTCGTTCCACGAAACGAAGGCAAAGCCCGGCGCGGGTATTGCAGCGATGGTGTCGTCGCTCTCATCAGGGAAGCGGCCGCCGCCAAGCACCTCGCCCCACCCGGTCTCATTAGGCTCGGCATTGAGATCCCATTTGTCAACAATAACAAGATAATATCCAACGGGGCTCAGAGGCCAGTCGCTTATCCAATAGTTGAACATAGGGCCAATTTGAAAATCCCAAAAGGCGTATGGCCTGCCCTCTCCCAAGCATTGGGGACATTGCAGAACAGACTGAGCACCTTGAGGGCAAAATAATATATCGCTGTAATTATCAACGGTACAGCCTGTTTTGTTGTTCAACATATAGTCCCCATTGTCCATAACGTCGACATAAAAAGTGGATACCATTCCATTGCTGTTAGGGGTATTCATAGAACCGACGATGTAGAAATCGGTGTCAACCCATACGGGCTGATCGAAATATGCCTCATAGAGATAACAGTACTGGATATACTCGTCGTTCCATCCCTGGCGGAACTCCATAACACGCGCAGTGGCAGTATCCCACCTCACCGAGTCGAGCAGTTGAAGTCGGACTTCGACATCAATTCCCTGAATATTCCGGCCAGTTTCCGTCATCTGGTATAAGTACATATACTCTGGATTTTTCAGGTTGCCTGTGGCACCGTCGACCGTCGGCGGAGTGTAATCTCTCACCATAGCCACCAGGCCTTTGATCTTCATACGCCCGTTGTGTGCATATTCCCATTTGGCAAGCTTGCCTGAAAACAATCTGCCAAAATTATACTTGAAGCAGAGGCAGCTGTCATATATGCCCTTGGGATGCCAATAGGGACAGTCGTCAAACCACTTGGTGTAATAGTATTTGTCGCAACGCGGTTCGGCAGGAATCGTGTCGTCCACATCCGACGGGTTGGACACCGAGGCAAACGCCATCTGCGGGGTGACGGCCATTGTTGCAAACAATGCAAAGAGCGCGATTTTAGTAATTATTCTATTCATACTATTATACTATTATATTATTATTATCGGTTGGTCTATTTGTCGAAAAAGCGCATAATAATCCACTTTCACAATATATAGTCACAAAAAAAAGCGATTTCGCTGCGTTAGAAATGAATTATTTTGGATGTAGGGGGGGTAATCGATTGGCATTCTGTATGTTGTATTTGGTTATAAAATGCTACTATAACCTATTTTTTATCCATCTGAATAAGTTTGGCAAGCCCCTGCGGCATAATTTTGCCAACAAATACCGCGAGGACTGCAATGACATAGACGACACGCAGTTGCTGTTTTCAGACGAAAAAAATATCGGGCTGACGAAGATATATCGTCAACCCGATAAATAAAGCTTATTCTACCTTTAATCGCAGTACTCCAAATCGCCCGAATATAGGGCTTCAATAGGAAAGCTCAGGTCGGCATGCTTGCCCCAAATGAGGTTGCCACAACGGATATTGAACTGCCTGAACAATGATGGCTTACGATACTTGTTATATTGGGGATGAGGGTGGCGGTCGATAAACTCTCCAAAGTCTATCACCCTGCTGGTCTCGTCGCTGAAAAACACACGTAGCGACAATCCATCAACATAATCTGCCCGTGTTACTGCAATGTTTTCCATAATTACATTTTGGTTTTAATGTCCGTACACCTTACTCTTTTCTTGTAAACAAAGAAATTTATCCACTTTTCCACAATGTTCTCCCAATATTTCTCGATGAACGCCCGCGCCACCTTGTCGTCTTTGGATGACAAGGGATTCCCTTTGTCGCGCTGACGTATCTCTATCAACTCACCATTACACACAATAATGTCGTATATTGACATCTTATTCTTGTGTTCAACGTGCACGTGTATTGGCTCATGTTCATTTGAATAAAAAGAGAATATGAATCCGAAGTATGTGAATATATCTGGCATAAGTTTTTTTGCTATGATAACGATAATACGTAGAAAATATTGTATAAGAGGAGTATTTAACTTTTACATAACTTCCATCTGAAGATTGTTCACTCTAAAATCAAAACATCATACTTCTTGCACAACATTTTCGGGGTTTTGACGTAATTGTTGTTGTATGGAACCGAAAAACATCATTGAGATTAAGAATAAAAAGGCGGAGTATCAGTATTTTCTGATGGATTCGTACACTGCAGGACTGGTGCTGACGGGGACGGAGATAAAAAGCATTCGTGAAGGTCGTGCCAACTTGACTGACGCTTACTGTGCATTCATAGGCAACGAGCTGTATGTAAAGCAAATGCATATAGCTGAATACCGTTTTGGCAGCTGGCTGAACCACGCCGCCAAACGCGACCGCAAACTTTTACTGAACCGCAAAGAACTCCGAAAACTACAAAACAAGATAAAAGAACGCGGCTTTACGATCATACCTACACTGCTGTATGTCAATCCGGAAGGCTATGCCAAGTTGGACATCTCGCTGGCTCGAGGCAAGAAATTCTTCGACAAACGCGAAACCATAAAAGAAAAAGATACACGCCGCGACATGGAACGGCAGCTGAGATGAGGTGTGAGGTTTGAGGTGTGAGGTATGAGGTATGAGGTATGAGGTATGAGGTGCGAGGTATGAGGTTTTCATGCTTGAGAAGAAAAATGTTAACGTTTGCTTCTCTTCGGTCGCAGGCCATGACCATAGGTCAGGCAGAAGGTTAAGATTGAATTATAGTTATCGTTTTCGTCAGTAAGAGTTAAAAGTTGAAAAAAATGCAAGTATTCAAATTCGGCGGTGCTTCCGTCAACAGCGTGAGTGCAATTAAGAATATGGCAGGTATTGTTTCCCAGTATCTTGACAAGCCTTTGGTCGTTGTTGTCTCCGCCATGGGCAAGACCACCAACCTGTTGGAGAAAGTTATACCGGGAATCCCTGCTTCAGAAGAAGAACGCCAACGCCTTGTCAATGAGTCAAGAGATTATCATCTCGACATAGCAAAACAACTATTCGGCAACGAAAACAACAAGACTGTCGCTCAACTGAACAATCTCTTCAACGAACTGGACCGCACCACCAAAGAGGCTCCGACTTCATACAACTTTGACTATGACCAAACAGTGTCATTCGGTGAGATTATTTCGACAACCCTTATCTCCGGCTATCTTAATAGCATTGGTATCAACAATATATGGGTTGATGTACGCGACATCATACGCACCAACGAGAACTACCGCGAAGGCATCGTAGACTTTGAAACAACACGCCGCCAAGCTCAAGAAGTAATAAATTCAAAATTCAAAATTGACTCACTGCATTCAATTTCAGAAAAAAAGAGTTCGCAGCCTTCGGCAGAAAATTCAAAATTAATTATCACCCAGGGCTTTATTGCCGGAACTGCGAAAGGGACAACGACAACACTGGGCCGTGAAGGAAGCGACTACAGTGCCTCAATACTTTCCTACTGCCTTGACGCCGAAAGCATGACAATCTGGAAGGATGTCCCCGGATTCCTTAATGCAGACCCAAAATACTTTAACAACACTATTAAAATCAATAAAATACCCTTCAACGAAGCAATAGAGCTTGCATACTACGGGGCTTCCGTAATCCATCCCAAAACTGTAAAACCGATACAAAATAAGGGCATACAGCTTAATATCAAATCTTTCATAGACCCTCACGCTGAGGGCTCTGTCATAGGACCTTTTGAGAACATCGAGCCGCTGACACCTCTTTATATCTTCAAAAACAACCAAATACTCATCTCTATACAACCTCGGGACTTCTCCTTCATTGCAGAAGACAATCTGCATACTATCTTCGCCGTGATGGCCGAACTGAACATCCGTGTCAACATGATGCAGAACTCTGCATTGAGTTTCTCGCTTTGCATAGACTACAACAAGATTCTCCTCGAACAGATACAGCAAAAACTCGAAAGCAACTACCGCCTATGTTATAATACAGGTTTGCAACTTATTACCATACGCTACTACAACCAAGGAATCATAGACAGTATCGTCGACGGAAGAAACATCCTGTTACAACAACGCTCCAGAACCACAGCACAGTTACTGGTTGAAACCAACAGAATCTCTGATAAATAACAAAAAAACCTTGCTATATCGACTTACAAAAAGCAAATTTATCCTTGGGCTGCAATGCGAGAAAGCCCTCTATCTTGATATCTACAAGCCTGAATTAGCCTATTTCTCGCCCGAGACACTCGTGCGATTCCGTAAGGGACGCGATTTCGAAGCCAAAATAAAATCCACATTCACAAACGGTGTGGATATCAGTCAACTGTTGGGACGCAATATACAACGTTATCCCGAATTGACTTCCAGACTCTTGCAAGAGCATGACGAAATATCCATCTTCGAGGCTGGATTTGTTTTCAACGAAGTACTGGTACTTGCAGACGTACTGCACAAAGATGCCGACGGCAACATCTATATCTATGAGATAAAGAACTCTCTGTCAGTAAAGGATGTCTTCCGTCGCGATGTCAACATACAATACTATGTGATAGGGAACTGCTTGAAGAACATACGGTCGTTCAGTATCATCTACAACGACGGCAACGACAATCCCTGCTATGAAGAACTCTTGCCAGATGCATGCAATGCCATGCCTCTGATAGCAAGTCAAGTAGAACGTTTCAAAGAGGTGCTCCAAGGCACCGAGCCACATATCGTCACCGGACAGCAATGCACCACGCCCTATGACTGTCCCTATCGCCGCTACTGCAACGGTGAAATAACCTCACAACTTGATTTGGGATTTTTTTAATTATCCTTTCCCAACCAGTAACAGGGTGTCACGAACTTCGTTCTCGTTGATGGCAACATCAATCACCGGCACGCCGATATCTTGAAGCAACACACATAGAATCAGGTTATCGCGGTTCTTTTTGTCTTGCTGCATATAAGACAATATCTTCTCAGCGTCTTTCAAAGAAAACTTTGGAACAGCGACAAAACGAGTCAACAGATTACTGAATAGCTCCGTTATCTTCTCGCTCATTCCAAGCTTTTTAGCAGACAGATACAACTCGCATTTCATGCCTATACCCACGGCGGCACCATGTGACAACGGAGTTCCAGACTCCTTCATAAAACTCTCAATGGCGTGACCGAAAGTGTGTCCAAAATTCAATATCTTGCGGACAGAACGGTCCTGCGGATCAGATATCGTCACAGCACTCTTGAAATCAACACATTGCCTAACCATTTGTTTAATTGTATCAATAGGGACACCCCTGCTTTCATCAAGAGAGGAAAGCAACCTTTTATAAGCTTCTGTATCACATAGAATCAAAGTCTTAGCCATTTCGAACAATCCAGAGACCATCTCGAATTCAGGAAGAGTGTCCAGAAAAGCCAGATTGATACAGATAGCATCAGGATGATGGATAAAACCGACTTGGTTCTTTGTGTTTTCAATATTTATAGCCGTTTTGCCTCCTATTGCTGCATCGATCATTCCGACCAGTGTTGTGGGAATATTCACATATCGGATGCCTCGTTTGAACCCTGCAGCCACAAATCCTCCGATATCGCTGACACAGCCACCTCCAAGATTGATTATTACACTGTTGCGGTCGGCACCGCTCTCGAGCAAGGCTGCCCATAACTGGTATGCGACCTCCAAAGTTTTTGCATTTTCTGAAACAGGGACTTCAAAGAACTCGGCATCCTGCAACACAGAGCAATGAGAGACAAGCTCCGACAGACAGTTCGCATAACTGTTCTCGTCGACAAGAATAAAAAAACGGGCATCCTTGTATCTGTTCCCCTTAAGCCATCGATTCAAAGAGGACAACGAAGACACCGACGTGGGGATTATTATTCGTTGTTTCATGATATTCTATTTATTATCAGTGATTTTTAATAATTATTTCTCATTGTTCGTTATTGCAAATTTACGATTTTTTTCATACTCCTTGGGATAATTATTTTGCACTTCCCTAAAAAAAACGGGCACTGAATATTTTTTTCCCAAGAAGAGCGTTACTGTATATATGACGTCGAAGTCTACCATATACTATTTCATTGTTATCGCACTGATAGCCATAGCAGTGCCCCGCTATACCTTTGCCCAGCAATCAAATGAGCAGATGGCGTCGTATTATTATCAAAACAGGGAATTTGACAAAGCGATAGAACTGTACGAGCCCTTATACGCCAGAACCAACAACGTGTTCTACTACCAGATGCTCTACCAGTCATACGTTGAAATAGGCAACTACAAGGAAGCCGAGAAACTTGTGGAGAAACGAATAAAGAAACAGCCCCGTGACCTCACGCTTCTTGTCGACTTGGGTTTGCTGCACAAAGCACGTGGTGACAACAAGAAAGCCGAAAAGGCTTTTGAATCTGCGATAGACAAGATAGGACACGACAGCAAACAGGTGACCGATCTCGCCATGGCTTTCGAAAAAGCAGGGATGACAGACTACGCCATAAAAACATATCTTGCATCACGCAAGCTTATGAACAACAACCTGCTTTACATCATGGAGTTGGCAACTCTTTACGAGAAAAAAGGAGATTACGAGAAGATGATGAGCGAGTACTTCGATTTGCTTGACAACCAGCCGAGGATGATTGGCTCCGTACAGATATCGCTGCAACGCGCCCTCAACGAAACAAGTTCAGAAAGACTCTCCGAAGGACTCCGCAAAACACTTACATCGCGTATCCGCCAGAATCCAAACAACCAGAGCTATCTGGAGATGATGATATGGTTCTCCCTTCAAGAGCAGGACTTCGATTTTGCTTTGACACAAGCCATGGCAGTTGACGCACGTTTCCCCGATGCCGGAGCGGCACAAGTGCTGCGTGTGGCACAGATATCCGAGAACAACGAGGCCTATGACGTGGCAGTGAAAGCATTCAATCATCTCGTCTCAAAAGGGAAAGACCATCCCCTGTACATAGAAGGACGCCTCGGTCTGCTCAGGGTAAAATATTCCAGACTGAACAAGAACCACGCCATCTCAGAAAAAGAGCTGACAGAAGTAGAGCAAGACTACGAAAACGCCTTGAACGAGTTAGGCAAAAACGAGAAAACCATCCCGATAATGCGGAATTATGCCCATCTCCTGGCATACAACAGCACCAGAAGAGAATCGCAGGAATCAAGACTGCAACGTGCATCCGACATTCTCTACGACATAATCGAGATGCCTCGGGTGCCTGCAAAGACCGTGAGTGAGGTGAAACTCGAACTGGGCGACCTGCTGCTTTTCGCCGGGGAGACCTGGGATGCTTCTCTGCTGTACAGCCAAGTGGAGAAAGCCAATAAAAACGACATTATCGGAGCTCAGGCAAAATACAAGAATGCACTGCTGTCATACTACAACAACGATTTCCAGTGGGCGAAATCGCAACTCGACGTATTGAGAGCATCCACCTCCAAACTCATCGCCAACGACGCCATGCAGCTCTCACTGCTCATCAGCGACAACATGGAAGAGGACAGCACCTACGACATGCTGGAACGTTACGCTGCCGCCGACTTGCTGATATACCGCAACAAACTCGATTCCGCCTGGGTGGTGCTTGACGACATTGTACACCGCAATCTGAGTCACTCCCTTTTCGACGAAGTGCTGATGCAGAAAGCCCGAATACGCATGAAACAAGGCCGCTACAACGAGGCCGACACCCTTTTGCAAACAATAGTGGATCATTACGGTACTGATATTCTCGCCGACGACGCGCTGTTCATGCTCGCCGAACTGAACGAACAACAACTCAATAATCCTGTCCGTGCCAAAGAGTGTTATGAAAAACTGATATTGGAATATCCCACGAGCCTATATATCGACCGTGCAAGGAAACGCTACAATCTACTAAAAAACACAGCTATACCTGCTATTCCTTAGCAGGCTCTCCTTCTTCCTTATGTGCCGTAGCACAAAGGACAGCAAAGAACAGTCCTGTGAACATTATCCCCATCTGTCGATCGAGGATTGCCTCGAAGAGTCCGCTGAATGCAACAGCGAACAAATACCCCAACATCAAGATATCCCATCGCCTGAAAGCCATTACGGCTGGGACGGCCAATATGGCAAGCATCAATGCGAGACCAGGGATACCAACCACAAGCAACGCATCAAGAAACATATTGTGAGGATTGTAATTGCTTGTGACGGCAGCTCCTACATCTTTCGTCTTGTAATACGCAAGCATCACACTGTCACGGTCGCCAACACCGAGTCCAAAAGGCATATTGTCACCAATAACCTCTACGGCAGACTCCATTATAAAGAATCGAATATCACTCTTGTCGCCTGTGCCGACTTCCTCGAGGGTCTTGCTCACCCTTCTATAGTTTTCGGGCAGCCAGTGATAGACAGAAAAGCCTACGGCAGCGATGACAATCATGGCGATAAGTCCGTCACGTACATGTTTCTTTACAAAAATCTGATGTGCTATCACTGCGGCACCTATCACAACGATACCTGCTATGCCGGTACGTGACATGACAAATACCACATAACACAGCAATAACGCCGCGGTGACAGGGATCATCATCCTTACGGCCTTCGGCAAATCCCGACGGAAGGTACACCATTCCGAATACAAGAATACCAAGGCAAACATCAGATACAAAGCCATGTATGTATGATGCACCGGATCGAACGAAGAGAGAAAATTACATGAATGCCCTACAAACACCTTTATTCCTACACGTATGAGGAACTTCACCAACAGCGATGCCGTGAAAAAATAGCATAACAGCCGACGGTGACGGCTTTTTATATGTCCTGTATCCACCAGCAAGGCACACAAAGGGAAAAGAAGCAGAGGAGCCTTGCGAAGCAGGAAACTGAGCCCGTCATTTATATTTTCCGTGTATATCAGGCTGATGACATATACCGCATAAAAAGAGACCCCGAGCCATAAGGTCCAGCATGCCCAACGCTCCAAAGAAGGATTGCCAACACGATGGAAAACAATCAGTTTCGCCAGCGTGTTAAATGCCAATACAATCAGAACACGTGTAGACAGCAACCAACTGAAAGGCAACACAACAGCACACAGAGCCAATAGGATAAAACCCGTGATGTCAAGTATGTGCCATCCCTTGAAAAATGATTGTAGTGCTTGTTTCATTCATGATGTATTTTCAAAACTAAGAAACTGTAAAAAACATTTTTTATTGCACCGCGACAAAGACAAAACACAATAATCTACCAAGAGAACCGTTTTTCTATCTAATAAACAATACGTAGCGACAGAATACAAAGTAAAATGATATGATTGTTTATTTTACTGATTACAAGAATAAAACAATCTTTAACCTTTACTAATATGGACACCGTTCGTGCAAAGAAAAACCTTGGTCAGCATTTTCTCGTCGACGAGAAAATAGCAGAACGTATTGCACACAGCCTCACCGGCAGGACAAAAGCTCTGTTAGAGATTGGCCCCGGCATGGGGGTTCTGACAAAATATCTGATTAGCAACGGTGAATACGATTTCCGCGCCATAGAGATAGATCGCGAATCGGTAGAATATCTCCACAACCACTACCCTACCCTGAATGTAATAGAGGGCGATTTCCTGCGTCTTGACCTCAACACTGTTTTTGACGGTAAATTTGCAGTGATTGGCAACTTCCCTTACAATATCTCATCACAGATATTGTTCCGTGTCTTCGAGCAACGCAACCTCATCCCTGAAGTTGTGGGAATGTTCCAGAAAGAGGTGGCCGAACGGATTGCCGCGGGACCCGGCAGCAAGACATACGGCATTCTCAGCGTATTGCTGTCAGCTTTTTACACCATCGAATACCTGTTCACTGTTCCGGAAAATGTCTTCAATCCACCCCCGAAAGTGAAATCCGCTGTCATACGCCTGACTCGCAACGATGTGGAACGGCTCGGCTGTGACGAAGGACTCTTTGTCAGAGTGGTGAAAACAGGCTTCAACCAACGACGCAAAACATTGCGTAACGCCTTGAAGCCGCTGAACCGCAGCCTTGACACCATACCAGACGAATTGCTGTCGAAACGCGCCGAACAGCTCTCCGTGACCGATTTCGTCAATATGACCAATTGGATAGCAGAAAGTCCCTTAAATCAAACAAACACTTAATCAAATGTCAGTATTAGAGTTTATTATATTAGGATTAGCCCTATCTCTCGAGATATTAATTGTGATGAACAGCTGTGCCAAAGCAATGCCTGTACGACTCACAAAAGGTCTTGCAGAGTCTTTCTCCATAGCCCTAATTAACGCACTGATGCTTCTACTGGGTATCTGGATTGGCAATATGCTGCGTTTTACACCAGTGAATATTGACCCTAATGCACCCTCTACCAATAACCTGCTTGCAGAGACCGACAATTTGGTCTATCTCGGGCTGTTGATTCTCGTCGCCGTACGGTTGCTTATGCGCAGTGGTAAAAAGAACCGCAGAGTGCAGCCTTATGACATCAGCAAGTTCGGAACTGTGGCGTTGTTGGGCATAGCAGTAGGAATCAATATCTTCCTTGTCGGTTTTGCATTGGGGTTCCGTATCCCACTGCAGGAGAACATCTGGCGTGCCTCCATCCCTATGGTGGTCATTATGACTGCTTTCGCTTTCCTCGGCATCATGCTTGGGCGACAGAATAAAGAGCTCCGTGCACGACGCTATACGTTGATAGCGGTGCTCCTGCTCCTTGCTTTCGCACTTAAAATATTGTGGGAATAACGATTACTTTAGTCTTACTGAACTGTCCCCACACGATACTGTATCTCTTTTTCAAAAAGACTATCGCGAATCATGTTAATCTCCTCAATCGGTGAATTGAGGAAAGAAAAGTCGTCCTGTACGCTGATTCCATGGCGTTTACAAAACAGTTGCAACTCCTCTTCCGCTGTACGAAGCGGAAAGGTCTTCAAAAATTGGAGTATTCTAAGCCCGTCGACACGCTCCATACAGGCATGTACAAACAACTCCCTTGTCTTGAAATTCTTCCGTAAAGGTCGCCATATATCCATGGTTTTCAGCTGCTCACACAGAAATGCCGTCATAGGTGTCTCAATATCCTTGTCATAAAGGGCTGGGAACAAAGCATATGTGTCGGCTACAGCACGAAAACCCTCATAAGGGTATAATGGGTAGCTATCGTCCATGGATTCAACACCTTTGGCGACAGCAGGCCCCGTTCCGAAAGGAACGCGGTTAGACTGACGCCCTTGAGGAAAAACAATGACAGGGATTTCATCCAGTCTCTCTTTGTCAAATGGTCCGTTGCCTGACAAAAGTATACGGCCCGTCTTGCAGAATTTCTGCATCAGGTAAAAATCCTCGCCTCCCTGAAGCGGGGTGAAACCTCCCACACGACGATATGCCCATAAAGGAAACACCATTGCACTTCCCAATGCCGTGAATGCATACGGAATATCTGATTCCATGAGACTTAACAGATAGTGACGCATGTAAATCTCATAACGGAGCATGGCACGATCGTTCCGTTCCTCGCCGCTCAATGGATGATAGTAAGGGACTGACAATGCACAGTGCTCAGGGTTGCTGTTCATGGCATTCAGCACTGATTCCAAATAATTTCCGTTGAAACGAGTGTCTGCGTCAAGACTTACCACAAGCTCGTTGTCGTCGTGTTCATCGGAGATTGCTTCCAGCAGCACTTTGCGTGCCATGCCAACACCGCGCTGCCTGCCCTGCCATCCATGACCGGGGCTACTACAATCGATGATATGCAACTGGGGGAACGACTGTTGAATATTAGCCAGGTATTCCAACGATGCCTGATTGTCGAGATACATAGCGTGAAAGGTTTCGTCGCTGCTTGCCGTCCATTCCTCAGGATTGTTGACACAGCAATAGAGCTCGAAATCAGTGAATGTCTGTCGACGGAGCGATTCCATCAAACCAGGCAGGTTCTCCAGCTCTGCCAACATGGGTATGGCAATGGAGATATGGGAATATTTACCTGCAGGACAAGACATTGCAAAAAAGATTACCGCTTCACAATCTTTGCGGTCCTTATGCCTGAACGCAGGAAGTATACGCCTTGAGGGAGTCGCTGCAAATCAATGAGTCGTGTACCTGCCGGCAACAGCATAAGTTGCTGACCCTTAATATTGAAAATGGAAACCTCGTCCGACGGCTCTTCTCCAAGAAAGATTTTGTCATGTGTTGGATTGGGATAAACGACCAATTCCTGTCGTACATCAATAGGGTTGACAACTCCCTCGACAGGTGAATTGATAGTGAACACCTCCTCAATATAGTTGACCAGCGAATGCTGCAGAAAACGCCAATATTCCGGCAATTGGTTGCTGCTGATAGTTTTAGATGTCGACAACTCCATCGTCACCTCGCGGCAGTTGTGATAGTAGTTTACATAGTCCTGACGGCCGTTAGATATCACATACCAATCGCCACCGGCAATATAGCCCTCTTCCAAAACATCCCTAAAGTGGCTGTTGGAATAGAGACGGGAGGTGTCGACAAAACGCCTGCAGACCTCTATCCACCAATCCCTGTCGGGATGTGGGCGTTCAACCGAGGTGAAGCTGTCCCAAGGATAATTCATCACCTCGCTGCCGCCATGGAGATTTGCACTGAGCACAAAACTGTGAGCATTGAAATAGTCGATCATTGCTGTATTCTCAATCTGCTGCGAATTCAAAGGTTCCGTACCGAAGGGGTCGGGATAATTGCGGTTGAGGTCAACAAAATTGGCATTATATCGCATGGCACCCTGGACGGTGTTGTTTCCATTACGGTATGTGCCATCGGGATTGCTCAGCGGATTGATGCTGATGCGGACCCTGTTGACAAGATCGGTATACTGCTCGTTGGAGCCATAGCCGTTAAGCAGAGTGTCTATTAGACGAAGCATCATGACATATCCCGTCACTTCGTCGCCATGCATGGTGGAAGAATAAAAGAATTCAGGCCTATAGAGGTCGTCATCCGTCTGAATACCGATATACATACTGAGTATCAGACGCCCCTGTACCGATTTGCCAATAGTGTCCACATGACAAAGATTGGGAAATGTCTCGGCCCATTGCTGCATCATGGCCAGATAGGTGCTATAGGTGGGGTAACGGTCCCAGTTGGCCATCTGCTCCACTGTGGAAGCCATCGACACCGCTTTGGGGGCAGCCTCTGGCACAGGGTCGAAGGCATCGGGACGCTGTTTCAGCGGATGCGACTGAGCATTCAGGACATTAAAAAGGAAAGTGCCCAACAAAAGGCACATAAGTTTTTTTATTTTCATAATCTAATTGTTATCAGACACCGGCAAAGGTAAAGAAATTGTTGGCGAAGAAATTCCAAAGCATGACCACACCGGTGGCAAAGACCTTGGAGAGATAGAAATTCCATTTCAATTTCTCATTCAAGATGTAAAGAATCAAAGTATTGAGGCCGAGACCTATGAGCGATACCGCGAAGAACTTTACATACTCCACGCCAACCTGTTCGTTTTGGCTGCCCCAGGTCCATATTCGGTTAAGGATATAGTTGCTCGTGGCTGCGACGACAAAACCTATGGTATTGGCGATGAATTTCGGTATTTTGAAAATTTCCTTGCATAACCACGTCAGACCGAAATCAATGGCAGTACCCGAAAAGCCCACTACGCAGAAACGCATGAACTTGACAAGAAATGCTTTCTCAAAGAAAGAAGACAAAGAGAACAGTAGACGCATTAGAAAGTGACCTCGTCGGGATTATGCATGATACCTGTCTTCCTGATACGCTGGATTCTCAGATCGTTACGCGGCTTGCTGATACGAGGGCCTGGCTTGCGTTTGCGTGGGATATACTGTACATCGCCGGATTCGTTCACCTCGAGGCCATACACTTTCTGGGTGTCGAGATTGACCTTGACACTCCAGTAGCGTCCACAGCCTCCTTTGGTCAGAACGATGTCCTGTGAAAGCTTTTGGGCCACTGCATCGTCCCATACACCGTTGATCCAGATAATTCGTGCACCGTTGATATCGGTAAAGCCTACATACTGACGGATATATTTTGTCAGGTGCTCGTCAATGATAGGGCACATGCCCTCCTGATTCTCATGGTTGCGGTTCAGGTAGGCTATCTTTTTCTGCATAAGTTTTTCAGCCATTGCAATATCGATATCCTCAGGAGTGAAACGTCCGTCCTGGTTTTCAACCATTATGTCGACCTCCCAATCTTTATTGAAAACATATCCGTGATAGTTGCTTCCCATCACTTCGGTATGATACCATACCTCCTCGGGAACAACATAATCTTGAGCATTTACTACACTAAAAATGAGCAAGATAAAACTTATTGACAATGCAATTTTCTTCATGTTAAAGCGTATATTTCGCGGTGCAAAATTACTTAAAAAACGAGATACTGCAAAAAATATTTTATCTCACAGTTAGTTTTAAAAAAAAATCTTATATTTGCAGTCGCTAACCTGAAGGCGTGCATCGTGCTTTTCTCTGTTGGAAAGCATTGGTTGTCATGCTTTTCAGTCGTATTGATATTTTAAAAGTAAAACAAATAATTATGAACAAATTCGTTTCCGTACAGCAAGCTGCCGAGAAAATCCATGACGGCATGACCGTTATGGTCGGCGGTTTCCTTGGTGTTGGCAATCCCATTGCCCTTATTGACGCCCTTGTCGAGAAAGGTGTGAAAGACCTTACCATTATCTGCAACGATACAGCTTATCCCGAAGTAGGTGTTGGTAAACTTATCACCAATCATCAGGTGAAGAATCTGATTGCCACTCATATAGGTACAAACAACAACACTATCGACCAGATGAATGCCGGTGAGTTGCATGTCACTCTGCAGCCTCAGGGCACCCTGGCAGAGCAGATCCGTGCCGCAGGTGCAGGCCTCGGTGGAGTACTGACACAGACCGGCCTCGGCACCATTGTCGAGAACGGCAAAGAGAAGATTACTGTCGATGGCAAAGAATACCTGCTTGAGAAGCCCGTCCGTGCCGATGTTGCAATAATTGGAGCCAATATCTGCGACGAGACCGGTAATTTGGTTTACAAAGGCACCTCACAGAACTTCAGTCCAATGATGGCCACCGCAGCCGACATGGTTATTGTTGAGCCCCAGGAGATTGTCCCCACTGGCAGCATCGCCCCCGAGAATGTCAAAACTCCTGGAATCTTTGTTGATTTTATCATTAAGAAGTAAAGCGGTTATTAACCTTCAATACATATTCAGCGGGCCACCGTCATTGCGACAGTGACCCGCTGCAAATATACACAAAATCCCTTAAAGAGGGACGGAAATGTATTTTTGGTCACTTTTTGAGGGATTCCGAGTGGCTGTATAATAATAGTAGCGGGGCGGCCCAATGGCTGCCACGCTACTATTTTAACATTCTTTGACTCTTGCCTGTTCCCTCGATAATCTTTCTGCGATTTCAGCTATACGACCCTTTATGCTTTCTTTGTCTCTTAGGCGTTCCCTTGACAAAATAGACACCTAATGTTCAAGACTATTCGTATCGGAAAGGAATTGGTATAGTCCCATCGTCACAATTCCATTTTCATCATGTCGTAGGCTTTGATACCCCATCGTCAGCACCACTTTTTTGAAAGAATCATGAATATGGAGCAAGGAACGTTTTTCTTGAGCCATCTTCTCGTCGGTCAACATTTTGTATGCAGACTGGATATAGTACCGCAGGCCTCCTTTGTTGGCCACAAAATTCACCTCTAATGTCTGTCGGGGTTCACCTTGTGGACGTATAATCACATTGCCGACATCCACGCTATAACCCCTTGACCGCAATTCATTGTAGACAATATTTTCCATCACATGCCCGTCATCACTTTGTCGAAACGACAACAAGGCATTCCTTATACCTATATCTTGGAAATAGTACTTTGATTGGGCCCCAATATATTGTTTGCCTCGTATATCATATCTGACACTTTTCTCTATTAAGAAAGATTCTTCAAGATATTTTATATACTTACCAATCGTGTTGTCCGACAACGATAGTTTTTTCTTGTTCTTGAAAGTGTTGGCAAGGTTTGTGGCATTCGTCAGAGAACCCACCGAAGAGGCTAACACCCTCATCAACTCTCTCAATTCTGCCGTGTTCTCAACATTATAGCGCTCTACAATATCTCTTAAATACACGGTGGTCGACAGTTGTTTAAGATATGTCTCCCGCTCCTCAGAGTTCATTGTTACCAAAGCGGGAAGCCCTCCATATTGCTTGTAGTAATCCCAGGCTTCGTCAAGGTTACCGGCAGTGACAGACAAATATTCTGCAAAAGACAACGGCAATAAATGTATTTCGTAACTGCGGCCTCTAAATTCCGTGGCGATATCGGTGGACAGGAAACGGGAATTGCTACCTGTTACATACACATCAAGATTAGAAATATGCAGCAGACTGTTCAGCAATTCAGTGAAATCTTCCACCATCTGGACCTCGTCAATAATCACATAATGCATTGCATTGGAAGACTTGCAAAACGACTCAATCGCATCAAAAAGCAACTCTGGATCCCGGTATTTACGACTTTTAATGCTTTCCATATTGATAAACATGATGTTCCGTTCGTCCACACCATTGTTTTTCAATTCATCGTCAAAAAGCGTGCTCAACAGATATGACTTCCCGCAACGACGTATGCCCGTAACGATTTTCACCAGTCCATTTTCGCGCGCATTCATCAGCTGCTCAATATATTTTGGCCGTTCTATCTTCATTTGATTTAGATTATATTGCGAAGAATCCATTTTTTCGAAATGCAAAAGTACGAATAATCTTCAAACTGACAAAATATTTTTAAAATTAGCCCTACATCCCATTGTCTTTAACAAAATATTATTTCATCATGTCACAAAACAGGCATGTTTTGGCAATATAAGAGCAGGGGTTGATTCTGTAGGAAACAACCCCTTGCATCTTGAACATTCTTTTGCATCATTTAAAGATTCTACCCGCCCACAGTTCTCGCAAGAAGTGGGTGGCTGGCATCACCTCCACATCGTTGAATACCCTTGGAGCCACATCAAGTGAGACGATTACCAACCGCGCGTCGGTATGCTCTTCATGGAATGCTTTGAGTCCACGCAGATGCCGCGATTGGACTTCCGTCACGGATTTGAACTCAATTGCCACCTCTGCATCACCCAGCACGGCATCCACTTCATATCCCGTGTGTGTATGCCAGTAAGAAAGCGCATTGTCGATATCATGATACCCAAGATAAGCAATAATCTCCTGTATCATCAGATGCTCGAAAGCATGGCCAAAATCGTCACTGCCAGGCTCCATATTATTCCTATGCAGCAAGTAGTTGGGAAGCGATACGTCGAAGTAGTAGAAACGTGGCGACTGGTTGAGTCGTCGCTTGACGGTGCGTCGGAATGCCGGCACCATATAGCCGATAAGGGTTTCCTCAAATATGGCGAAGTATTCCTTGACGGTTTTGGCATCGACACCACAATCCTGTGCAATGTTGGAATAGTTCACAATTTCCCCGTCGGTAAGTGCTGCCACCTCCATAAAGCGGCTGAAGGATGCTAACCTGCGCACCAATGCC
>JAGADZ010000060.1 GCA_017613375.1 Bacteroidales bacterium
CTGCTCTCGCTCCTCCGAAACGTTGTCTTTTTTACCTTTTGACTCGTCTTCGTGTCCCCTCTTTACCTTTTATAAAGAGATTGACACACGCTATCTCTATCTTCTCATCCGTTTCAAATTACTCTCGCTTGTGCCTTTTTCAACATACCTGTTTTTTGGGCGAAAGCGAGTGCAAAGATACAACCATTTTCCATTCTACCAAAATTTTTTTTCTATCAGCATCAATAATAATTGTTATTTAGCAAAATATCAATAAATTAATATAAGATTTTTTTTTGACAGAACATAAAAAAAGCCCTGTATACCCATAATAAAACAACATTTTTTTAAAAAAAACAGGCTCATTTTTTCAAAAAGAGCCCGCACAATATATATCTACATAAAAAACAATATATTACATAGATTTTTATAGACAAAAAACAAAATAATATCAACAGGTAAAAGAAACAACCCGTATTATTACCTATGAAACAATCTCGAGTAAGTCACATATCTATAAGTCAACCCTGTAGCCTCATCAATGAGCAGTTCTGACTCTTCTGTGACACCAAAAACCGAATTATCAATAACGGGAAAGAAAACATCCGCCTCAAAATCACGGTAAACCCACGTGACATACAGCTTGTTCACGAATGGCAGGAATTGTCTGTACAAGGAAGCCCCTCCCATAATGAAAGCCTCATCCTCATCGGCAACAAACTGGATAGCCTGTTGAATACTATGGGCAATAACAGCACCCTCGTCACAGAAATCACGGTCATGTGTAACGACAATATTACGTCTTTTCGGCAATGGTCTCCGTGGCAAAGAGTTCCACGTATTGCGTCCCATGATAACCGCATGTCCCGACGTGAGGGATTTGAACCTCTTCAAATCATCGGACAGATGCCAAATAAGATCGTTGTCTTTCCCAATAGCGAGATTCTGTGCCACGGCAACGATAATCGACAGATTTGTTTGTTTATGTATATCCACCATAATAAATATGAAATCATTTATTTTTAAATATACGGAGAGCCCGGTCAAAAATACCATTCAGGAAAGCAAGCGCCAAGCCGTAATTAGATACAGGAATGCCCGCATCGATTGCAGGAGCAAGACGTGATGCCAGCTGTTTAGGTGAAACCACACACCCTCCACACTGAATAACAAGAGAATAGTCTCTAATCGGACGCTGCAAGGCAGAAAGGCCCGCCACAACATCGAATGACAGTTCACAATTTACATGTTTAGATATTAGTTTGGGGAGTTTTACACGTCCGATATCCTCGCATGTGACATTGTGAGTACATGATTCAAGTAGAAGAACCCTATCACCTTCTTTCAGACTGTCAAGTGTCGGTGTTCCTTTGATATACTCTTCAAATAGTCCTTTGGCACGTGCCAAGACAACACTGAAAGAGGTCAAGTAAACATCATCTGGAACTATCTCTGATACAAATCCATACACCTGACTATCTGTGATTACAAGTCTTGGGCTTACAGCCATAGAGTCCAATGTCTGCTTTAATTCCGTCTCCTTACACACCAACGCAATAGCATCATTATCCAGTATATCGCGGAGGACCTGAACCTGAGGGAGAATCATCCTGCCTTCAGGGGCAGAAGAGTCTATGGGTGTAACCATGACGACACGGTCTCCGGCATGGATGACATCTCCCAGCAGAGAGTTGTGCCTGTATGCCGTTTCGGGAAGCGAGTCTCGAATCAAATTCAACAAGCCTTCCCTACATGAATCATCGAAAACACTGAAAACAAAAGGTTCTGTACCAAACTCATCATTAACCAATTTCAAGAAACCATCTGTTGGAGGGTATTTGTCACTGAGAGCAAACAGAAGCAAGTATGCGACCTTGTTCAATTTGCACATATTAATAAGATCACGTTCCTCACTCTCCAGTTTATTCTCCGACAAAAGAATCAGAGCCAAGTCTACCTGACGCAACTCGGCGACGGTTTTTTCGACACGTTGCTTTCCAAGGACCCCGTCGTCGTCGATACCTGCCGTGTCAATCCATATCACAGGACCCACACCGCCGAGTTCCATTGTCTTACGTACAGGGTCGGTGGTGGCGCCGGGGACATCTGACACTATAGCAATCTGCTGACCTGTAAGAAAATTAATCAGAGAGCTCTTTCCGTAATTGCGACGTCCAAATATCCCTATCCTTGGTTTCAATTCATTACCTTTCATAATTCAAACGGAATATCTACAAGATGCAAAAGTACATTATTTTTCGGACACGACAAAATAAAAATCACAACATAAAGTTAAACAGACATGGAGAACTACATAATACGACATTCAACGGCAGACGACAAAGCCATGATAATGTCAATGTATGAGCATTCGCGTGCCATTATGCGTGCCGACGGCAACTGCAACCAGTGGGTGAACGGCTATCCCTCGCCAGAGCTGGTCGACTGCGACATCAGAGACGGCATAAGTTATGTAGTTGTCAACAAGAACCACTTAATCGGGGTGTTTGCCTTTATTATTGGTGACGACCCCACATACACCGAAATCGATGGGCAAGGATGGGAAGATGCCACCAAACCTTACGGCACCATACATCGTTTAGCCTGTGCACCCGAAAGTCACGGTGTAGGAACAGCTTGTATTGATTGGTGTAAGCGGCAGATTGGCTCACTACGCATTGATACACACAAAGACAACCGTATCATGCAGCACCTCGTGGAAAAATGGGGATTCAAATACCGTGGAATAATACATATCGCCGACGGAACACCAAGGTTGGCGTACCAAATGCTTTCAACCGGTGAACTCTGCGACAGCCTAATAGAATATTTGAGCAACAATATTATACCTCAATACGACAATTTCGACAGTGCACATCACCGCGACCATGCTGACGCTGTGATACGAAACAGCATGGAACTTGCCAAACACTACGATGTTGACCTCAACATGATTTATACAGTAGCGGCATATCATGACACAGGGCTATGTATCGGACGTGAAAAGCATCATATCAAATCAGGGGAAATATTACGCGAGGACAAAGAACTTCTGAGATGGTTCAGCAAGAATCAGCTGAAAACCATGAGTGAAGCCGTTGAAGACCACCGAGCCTCGCTATCAGGAGAGCCACGCAGCATCTATGGTAAAATTGTAGCTGAAGCCGACCGTGACATAAACCCACTGAAGATAATACGACGTACAGTCCAATACGGAATAGACAACTATCCTGAATTAGACAAAGAAGAGCACTGGCTGCGTGCCGTGGAACACCTCAAAGACAAATACGGAGAAGGCGGATATTTGAAGACCATCCTACCCGAGTCAAACAATACCGTCAATCTGAAAGAATTGCGTAAAATAATTGCCGACCCAGAGGAATTACGCAAAATTTTCGATGATTTTTATTCAGAGGAGAAGTCCTGATAAGGACCTCCCGAACCGTATTTTCAATGAGTCA
Organism: Bacteroidales bacterium; assembly: GCA_017613375.1. Classification (GTDB taxonomy): domain Bacteria; phylum Bacteroidota; class Bacteroidia; order Bacteroidales; family P3; genus Colimorpha. The sequence goes on from JAGADZ010000060.1 coordinate 3,441, forward strand.
AAAAAAGAGTTTTTTTGCAATATTGACAGACCTAATTCAACAGAACAATACATTATTCAGAAAACATCCAACCTTTACAGCAATACAACAATCCATTATGCGACAATGAATTGGCGACAACACACAATTAACTGGAAATATTTTTTTACACAAAAAGCCGTTTTTGCAAAAAAAGTTGTAATTTTGCAGCCGTTTTTGACGGAATTTGAATGATGAAATTCAAGATTCTTCTAAAACACAAGGTCTGTTAGCTCAGTTGGTTCAGAGCGCTTCCTTCACACGGAAGAGGTCTACAGTTCGAATCTGTAACAGACCACTTTAAGCCCCTCAACAAGGGGCTTTTTTTATAGCCTATGCAATAATCCTCTTATTAGACGCACAAAATAACATGATGAAAAGATTATTTTTTATACTATTCTTTTTTTTAGGAGTCTCCGCAACCGGGCATGCACAGACAATCAGGAACTCCAACAATACAACCATTGCAAGCATAGACAATGACGGTACAATCAGGAACAGTAACAATTCCATGATTGCACGCATAAGCAACAATGGTGATATCAGGGACTGCAACAATCGTTATATCGGCAGGATTGAAAGCGACGGCACAGTTCGAAACAAAAACAACTCCTATTTAGGCAGAATCGAAAGCAACGGCACTGTCCGCAATCAGAACAATACCACACTTGGAAGAGTCGAGGCCGACGGCACTGTACGCGACAGCAACAATCGAACCATCGGCTATGCAAAAGGCATACCTATGAGATATGCAGCAATATATTTCTTTTTCAACCTATTATAACAACGTGACACTTCACCTATAAGCCACCCATAGATAGCCAAGACACTTTTTTTTCCTTTTTTTTGTAAGAAAAATAGGATTCATACGTCATATATATGTCAAACATCATGACACAATAGCGAACGATGAATCTTGAGACATTCAACAAAGACGTCATACCACTACAGAGTGCAATGCAACTACTGGCCGAACGCATACTTGGCAGCACTGAGGATGCCGAGGATGTCGTACAGGAGGTTTTCTTGACGTTATGGCAACGTCGTGAAGAGCTTGACAAAGTATTGAAGCTTGACAGGTATTGTCTCTTTGCCGTGCGTGCAAGATGCATAGATATAATACGCAAACAGAGACATAAAAAAGAGCAGATTGACATTATTCCAGACATCAGCGACGACGAGATACTTGCCGAAACAGAAAAGACGGAAAAATACTGCGAGTTACTTTGTAAACTAATGGGAGAACTGCCAGAAAAACAACGGCAAGCCATACATCTCCGGTATTTCGAGGACAACGACACCTATCAGATAGGGCAAAAACTGAACATGAGCTGCAACAACGTATACACGACAATTTCAAGGGCTATCCAATCATTGAAGGATAAACTAAACCATTTATATATATGAATCACAAACCAGAAATAGAAGAGATTCTCGCCGCTGCACAAAGGCAGCATGCAGACAGCATTCGTCAGGAAAAGCTTCGCGAGGCAATAACTCGTGTGGCCGAGGCTGAGGATAAATCCCATAACAAAGCGAAGAAGGTGTGGATTGTCGCCGGAATAGCGGCGAGTCTATTGCTTGTAATAAGTATCGGATGGAACTTTATCGGCCGGAGCACCTCACCTGAAAACAGCAAACCCATCTTAGCAAAGAAATCTCCTGCCTCGCAGGAAAACACCTACAACGACAGCACCGCCACTTATATTCCTACACAAAACAGACAACATCCAAATGTCATTGCCAAGGCAAACAACAGGCAAAAGAATGATGACCATAATGTTTCCACTCAAGAAAACAACATAATAGACAATAACCAGACTGTAGCAGAAGAATCTTTTATTGCCAATGAAAACGAGCAGACATTGATAGTCCATAATACTAATCATCAAGAGACACAAGATACAGAAAGCCCCATCGACTCTACGCCAAGAATCCAAGAACGTACTTCCGTACGTATAGTACGTTCCAACAACAGCACCTCACAACACTCCCTTTATCAAGACAATACTCCACAATTCGCATCATTAAACTGCAGAAGCTCATGTGCCTCTTTTAAACTTGGGACCATACATTTTCAGTAAAGGACAAAAATTATTTCACAATAATAATCAGAAAATAAACAACCACATCATTCTTATTACTTAAAGGAACAACAAACAATTAAGAATATGAGAAAAATAGCTTTACTTGCATCAATCACAATAGCATGCCTTTCCAGTCTACAAGCCCAAAATGAATACCGCATTAAGCAGGCGCTTCCCGACGACATCGACAGTATATATATCTGTGCCGGTTGGGATGTACACTTAAGCCATAATTCAGAGGCATCCATCACCATTGTCACTGTATGCCAAGCTTTCTTTGAGGAAGGTTCTGAGCCTGAAGTCTGCACTGTCGAAGGGCATTGTCTGACATTGCTTGAAAACAAGACGATGCCAAAGAGCACCCGTATCGAAATCATCACTTCCAGTCCTATACAACTACTCGAAGTCGGTGAGAATGCCGTACTGACCACCGGCAATTTGACCTTTGCCCCCAAACACGACCATGTCAGTATCAAGAGAGGTGCCATAGTCACAGGCGGAAGATGGCTCTGCGAGGATGGTCTCTTTCTGAACATCTATAGTGATGCCAATACGAAACTCGACAGCATTGTGGCCAAACAGTTCATAGACATATATCAGTTCAATGACTCACGGTTCGACTGCCCTGTAATTCTTAGTCCCAAAACAGATATCCAGCGTGGGCCACATGCACTCGGCACCGCCTACCATACTGACACAGCATTGCATATGACAGTAAAAACCAAGCATATTTTGCGTCGTGAAATGATGGCGTTGACACTTAGCGGTGGCATAGATGCGCCCATTCCTCTTTTCATGAACAACACGCAAGGCTCCCCATACAACCGAGGTGAAAACTACCGTATTCATTTGCAACTTGCCATCAGTCCAGACATAAAAATACGTGACAATCTCCAACTACGCATTGCACTTCAGAGTGAATATGACTGGAGCCGTCTGCTCAACACCGTCACCACCGACGGTAACAGCCTGACTCTCGACAACAGCTACGGAGCCTTAAATCCACAGCAGTTTTTGCTTGGAACGAGCTTGGGTTTGGATTTCTCTCTTAAATACAGTTTCGGCAAATCCAATCCCCAGACTGGATTAACACCATTCGGGCTCAATTTTGGAGTCACTGCTATGCTCGTCAAAGGACATCTTTCCACACGCACCATGGGTTCCGATAACCGATGGCATCGCACCAGCGAAAAAGTCGACGTCTTCAATCCCTGGCAACTCCGTGCCCATTTCGGCATCGGTGGAGGGCCGCTGACGCGTGCCACCTTGTCACTCACATACGACCTCCTGCCTACATTCCGCAACGGTATCGGTGCCGACAACGTTCACACCTTCGGCGTCAGCATCAGCTTTTAATTTTTCTTGTCAAAAACAACAAAAAAGAGATGTCATTTCCATATTTTTCAAAGTAAATAATGTCAATATTATTGCAAACTTCCTATATTACAATCAGCAACCAGGCAAAAAAATATCAAACACTAACAATCTAATAAGCAACAGAATAAACAAGCATCTCGATTAAAATAGAGGCAAAAGAGAAATCTTTTTTTGCCATATTGGAAAAACTTTGTACTTTTGCAGCCGATTTCAGCACATGATCTGTTAGCTCAGTTGGTTTAGAGCGCTTGCTTGACAGGCAAGAGGTCAACAGTTCAAATCTGTTACAGATCACCGAAAAGCAATGCCAAATAGCGTTGCTTTTTTTTATTTTTCTTGAAATATCTTCTCCGCACGCTTTGTCACAAAGATAGAAAACTCGTAAAGCAGCCATAGGGGTAATGCGACAATACTCATAGTAAAGACATCCGTAGAGGGCGTAATGAATGCCGCCGCCACCAGAACAATCACAAAGGCCACCTTACGGCTACGTCGGAGGAAATCAGACTTTAGAACACCTATACGTGCGAAGAAATAGGCCACGACAGGCATTTCAAACATAAGCCCCATCATAAATAGAAGACCAATGAATGTACCGATATACGATGAAAGAGATATTTGATTTACAATTCGTTCACTAACTTGATAGTTGCCAAGGAAATTAAACGTCAATGGAAAAATAAGGAAATATGCCAATACAAGACCGATGAAAAACTGGAGAAAGAAAGCAACAATCGCTCTGGCAGCCGGTTTACGTTCCTTGCTGTAGAGAGCAGGCTTGACAAAAAGCCACACTTCAACAATAATGTAAGGGAATGCCAATACAAGTGCAAGATAAAATGAGACACTCAGGTGTGTCATAAGCTGTGAAGCAAGATTGATATTAATCATCTCAATCTGACCCACATTTGCAATCATACCTATCCTGTCCATCACTCTATAAGCGATGAAATCAGTGCGACATGGAGCGAAAATCAGCCGTTCAAAAACAAAGTCCTTAAAACAAAAGGCGGCGATTGCCAATCCAGAGACCACAAGAATGCAGCGGATTATCATACACCGCATCACTTCAAGATGACCCCAAAAAGATTTTTCCCTCATTGTTTTTGAACGCCAGCGTCTTCACTGGCGTCATTGTCATCATTGGGAGAGGCAATGTCTTTTGTTTCCTTCTCTATGCCGTTCACCGCGTTCTTATATTCTTTCACTCCTTTCCCGAGACCGCGCATAAGTTCAGGGATTTTCTTACCACCAAACAGCACGAGAACGATAACCAGGATAATGATAATCTCCTGACCGCCAATAATACCTAATAAATTCATTTTACCTCCAATAAGAAAAAACAAAAATGTTCTATTTATGGTGCAAAAATACGAAGTTTTTCTGAAATCAGGGAGATAATTTTTTAATATAAAGAAAATGGTGTATTTTTGCAGTACGAAACTGTGTAACATGAGAATTCTCAACTTACATATAAACAAACTAATAGCACTTTTGTTTTTTCTTTATGCCAGCATAGCGGCACAGGCACAAAACTACACTTTCGGCATCGAGCCGGAGCGTGACAGTGCAGCATTTGCAGCTTTCAGGGAGAGAATTAAAAGTCAGGTTCAAGGGCGTCCCACTGTGGCGTTGGTGTTGAGCGGAGGAGGTGCCAAAGGTGCGGCACACATCAGTGTGATACAATTCCTTGAAGAAGCCGGAGTACCTATCGACATGGTAGTAGGGACAAGTATCGGCGGTCTTGTAGGTGGTCTCTATGCCTGCGGATATAATGGCAATGAATTGGAACAGATTATCAGAAACTTAGACTGGGAAACACTTCTGACCGACAGCTATTCATCAAAATATATTAGCCTTACACAAAAAGAACGCGACAGCAGACTTCCTCTTTCCAGGCTATTCAGCGGAAAGCTGTCCAACAAGAGCGAGACTCCTATAAGCCTTATACCTGTAGGCATTGTGGAGGGACAGAATATATACAATTTGCTGAGCAGTCTCACAGCTGGTTTCCAAGACGAACGGGATTTCCTGACCCTACCGAAACCATTTGTTTGCGTAGCCACAGACATGGTGAGCGGAAAGGCGAAGCTATGGCACAGCGGAAATCTGGTGTATGCCATGCGTAGCTCAATGGCCATACCAGGGCTTTTCACCCCAGTCCGGACAGAAGATATGGTATTGCTTGACGGCTGCCTACGCAGTAATTTTCCTGTGGAGGTTGCACGGAGCATGGGTGCCGACATCGTGATAGGTGTCGACGTATCGGCACCAGCCTATGGAGTCAACGAGATAAACACGTTGTTGGACATCGTGTATCAGACCATGGATGTCCTTGGCAGAGAGCCTTATATTGAGGCCATTGCCAACTGTGACATTTATATTCATCCCGACCTGCTGGATTTCTCACAGTTGAGTTTTGATGCCGAGAGTATCGACACCATGCTTGAGAGAGGGCGTATAGCCGCCATGAACAATGCCTTTGAGATTGCACAGTTGCTACACAAAACCGGGAAAAACACTGACACCGCGAGAAATTCAAATACTCTAAACATTGACAAACGTCCCGTAGCTATTGCAGGAATAGATTTTGAAGGGATTGACCCTCTCGACGAAGCCTTCCTACGAAGAGCCATTGAACAAGACTCCCTCCTTACGAAAGATGAGATAGAAAAAATTGTCGACCGGCTGATAGGAACCAACACATTCGAACAAGTCACATACTCGTTACATGGAAAGACAGAGCCATACACGCTAAAGTTAAAATGCAACTATTCCGCATCTGAAAGAATAGGAATAGGGTTGCGTTTCGACACCAAAGACTTTGTAAGTATGCTGTTTGGCTTTGGACTGCACAAACATCGTCTCGGAGGATATAGACTATATCTGGACGGGCAGTTGGGACCGACATCATCGTTGAAAATCACCAACATGTATCTTAGCAAGGAAGGGCTGAAATGGGAAACCTCAACACTGATAAAACTTGTAGGTAATGGCGAATTTTTGTCTGGAGACCACAATTTCAAGCTTAATTTCCTGCAACAACGAACAGACCTGGCGATAGCATATTCGCCTCTGCAGCCATGGGAAGTACGCGGCGGCCTCAGGTTAGACTATTTCCACCACGACAAAATGCTTGTAGACTACACTTTAGGAGCACTTTCCAGCGAAAATATACCAACATCGAATTCATACCTGAACGGATTTGTTTCACTCAGGGTGAACACCTATGACAATGTATATTTCCCTAAGAGTGGTTGGAAATTCAACCTTTATGGGAACTATTATTTCCTTATGTGGAAGAATAAAACAAGTCCTTTTTATGCAATCCAATTTGATGCAAAACCTGCTAAAACATTCCGTAAAATCACGGCCATGCCTTTCGCTGCAGGACGCTATGTAAGTGCATTTGCAACACCATACATTAATTTCCTGTCTCCCAACGGAGTACTACGTCCTTTGGACCAGCAAATCCCATTTATCGGCCTAAACCAATCCGCATCAGCGTTGCAGATGCTTGGCACTGCAGGTCTTAGCATTCGATTCAATATCAACCAACGTCATTTTGTCACTGCGACGACACAGTGGATTCACCAATCGCCAAGCATAAGGGAATTCTTTGACAAAAATATAGCAATAACACATTTCGGTTTCGGTGTTGAATATTCATACAGCACGAGACTGGGTCCGTTGTGCACAGACCTCCACTGGTCAAATCTCGACCGCAGTTTGGGTTTTTTCCTTCGATTCGGATTTGAATTATAAATGACAGATTGTCATTTTTGCCATTTTGGCATGACTATTGTATTATCATTCATACAAAATGATAATAACAAAAATACAATATTATGCAAGGTAATTTGAATGTACAGACCGAGAACATCTTTCCGGTCATAAAGAAGTTCCTTTACTCGGATCATGAGATTTTTCTCCGCGAATTGATTTCCAATGCCATAGATGCAACACAAAAGCTTAAGGCGTTGTCATTGCGTGATGAATTCAAAGGAGAATTAGGCGACCTTACCGTAGAGGTGAAGATTGATAAGAAAAAACTCATTATCAGCGACCACGGTATAGGCATGACACAGGAAGAGATAGACAAATACATCAACCAGATAGCATTCTCAGGTGCCAACGATTTCCTTGACAAATACAAGGATGTGCAGGAAAACCTGATTGGTCATTTTGGATTAGGGTTCTATTCCGCTTTCATGGTTGCCGACAAAGTAGAGATAGAGACCAAGTCTTACAAGGACGCGCCTGCCGTACACTGGAGCTGCGACGGGTCGCCGGAATTCGAGATGAAAGAGGGCAAGAGGAAAGAGCGTGGTACCGACATCATACTTCATATTGCAGACGACTGCAAGGAGTTCCTTGAAGAGCACCGTATCCTTGAGTTACTGAAAAAATACTGTCGTTTCATGCCGATAGCCATTCGTTTTGGTGAAGAGAGCGTCTGGGTAGACAGCGAGACTGAGTTTACAGAAGTGGACGACGGCAACGGTGGCAAGAAGAAACAGCCAAAACGTGTAGAAAAGAAACAGCCGCGTATCATTAACGACACCGACCCTGCATGGAAGAAAAAGCCAAGCGACCTGACAGACGAAGACTACAAGAAATTCTACCATGAGTTGTATCCTATGAACTTCGAGGATCCTCTGTTTCAGATTCATCTTAACGTTGACTACCCCTTCAATCTGACAGGAATACTATACTTCCCGAAAGTCCGCAAGACTATAGACCCGAACCGCAACAAGATACAGCTATATTGCAATCAGGTATTTGTCACCGACAGCGTTGAAGGCGTAGTACCAGAATACCTGATGCTTCTGCACGGTGTGCTTGACAGCCCCGACATACCTCTAAATGTTAGCCGCAGTTATCTACAAAGCGATAGCAATGTCAAAAAGATAGCACAGCATATCAGCAAAAAAGTGGCAGACAAACTTGAGGAGATGAGCAAGAAAAATGAAAACGGGGAACAAGAAACAGAAAGCCACACCCAATTGGAAGACAAATGGGACGATATCAAGATATTTGTTGAATATGGCATGCTGACAGAAGAGAAATTCTGCGAACGAGCCATGAAGTTCGCCCTGTTGAAAAATACCGAAGGCAAATACTTCAAACTTGACGACTACCGTGACAAAATCAAGGCATTGCAGACCGACAAGGACAAAAACGTAATTTATCTTTACGCTACCGATGTCGACGAGCAACATGCATATATCGCCAAAGCAAAAGAAAAAGGCTATGATGTGCTACTCATGGACAGCGTCCTCAATTCACACTATATCAATTTGCTTGAACAAAAAATTGAAAAGACCCGTTTTGTCCGTGTGGATGGCGACACTGTGGAGAAACTTATAACACATGACGACAATATTCCAGAGAAGCTGTCTCAGGAAGAGAAAGACAAGCTAAAACCCATTATAGAAGGAGAGGTCGACAAAGCGAAATTCACTGTTTTACTGGAAAGTATGGAAAGTGATGACCAGCCTATGGTAATCACACAGAACGAATTCATGCGCCGTTACAAGGAGATGAGTCAGACAAGCGGTGGCGGAATGGGATTCTACGGTGAAATGCCTGACAGCTACAACCTCGTAGTCAACATCAACCATCCCTTGATTGAGCAAGTCTTGAAAGAAGAGGACAGCGACAAACAAAAGCAACTTGTCCATCAGTTGACGGATCTCGCTTTGCTCAGCAATGGTCTGCTTAAAGGCGAAGCACTGACGCAATTCATAAAACGAAGTGTTGACATCATCAAATAAACGCCGAGTGGAAATGACAAAAAAAAGGGATATCAGCCTCTGCTGACATCCCTTTTTAGTATGTATCTGAATCAATCCCTATTCCTCGGGATTGTGGTTCCTGCTCATATATGTATAACCTTTCATAAGGCCTGTATTGGCATTGCCGATAAAACTGAGGACTATCTTGCCCTCATCGGTATTACCGTACTGTTCCTTGATAAGTTCAACGGCATGTGAGACAATCAGACCCTTCTGATAAAGGATACGGTAGATATCCTGAATATTGTTTATTTCCGTCTGTGAGAAGCCACGTCGTTGCAAACCGAGGACATTGACACCAGTATAAGAGATTGGATAACGGCCAGCCTTGACAAATGGAGGGATGTCCTTGTTTACCAACGAACCTCCCATAGTTATGACATGTGAACCGATATGGACAAACTGCAGAATCGCCGTCTTGCCACCCAGAACGGTCCAGTCTCCGACAATGATATGACCTGCAAGAGTGGTATTATTTGCAAAAACACAGTTGCTGCCAACAAAACAATCGTGAGCAATATGGACATAGGCCATAATAAGATTGTTATTGCCAATCACTGTCCTACCAGAAGCTGCAGTGCCGCGATTAATAGTACAACATTCACGAATGACATTGTTGTCGCCAATTTCTGCCGTTGTATATTCTCCGTTAAATTTAAGGTCCTGAGGTATGGCAGCTATCACCGAGCCGGGAAATATCTTACAGTTTTTACCGATTCGGGCGCCAGGGAAAATTGTCACATTAGGGCCTATCCATGTATTATCACCAATAACAACATCCTCATAAATTGTAGTAAAATTACAGATTGTTACGTTTTTTCCAAGCTTTGCATCAGGATGTAAATCGTAGAGTGTAGCCATACTATATAATTAATGTTCTATTTATTTTCAATTATTGTTTTTCGAAATCATTGTTGTCAAAGTTGCCGATGCGACCAGTTTGTTACCAACATAAGCCTCGCCCTTTGTCCTCAGGCATCCCATTTTCAGCGGAGAAAGCTGCTGAATCTTAAAGACCACCGTATCTCCCGGGACAACAGGAAGGCGGAAACGAGCATCGTGGACACGCGCCAGGACTGTGGAATAATCGTCGGGGTTTTCGATATTGCGCATTGCAAACAGGCCACCCACCTGTGCCATTGATTCTATTACAAGAACGCCTGGCACTACTGGTTTATCAGGGAAATGGCCGACAAAATAAGGTTCATTGACTGTAACATTCTTGACACCCACAATAGTGTCATCAGTCATCGAGACAACCTTGTCGACGAGGAGCATCGGATAGCGATGCGGCATAAAGTTCCTGATGTCAACAACATCCAACAATGGCGGTTGGTTAGGGTCGTAGAGCGTGGTGAGTTGTTCCTGCAGGATTACCTGACGTAGTTTCTGAGCCAGAGCCACATTGGCACGATGTCCTGGACATTTAAGGAAAAAATGAGCCTTGACAGGGATACCTACGAGATAGATATCACCCATAAAGTCCAAAAGTTTATGACGTGCCGGTTCGTTGGCAAAATATGGTTCTATATTGTTTAGGACTCCATTATGAACCTGTATAGTGTCACGTTCCTTACCGAAGAGTGCGGCAAGACGGTCTTTCTCTGTATCGTCAAGAGGTTTGTCTACAAATACGAGTGCATTGTCGAGGTCACCGCCTTTAATGAGATTTGCGGCCAGGAGCATTTCGACTTCATGTAGGAAAACAAAAGTGCGACAACAAGCGATATTGTCAACATAACCGTCATAGCCTTTTATCGAGGCCACTTGGTTTCCTATAAGTTCACTTTTAAACTCAATGGCTGATGTTATCATAAAATCATCAGCGGGAACTGCAAGCATTTCGATGCCGGAATCCGGATCGGCCCAGCTGACAGTCTGTTTCAGTTTATAGTAACGTCTTTCTGCCTCCTGGGTCTGAATGCCTGATTTAATAATACCCTCGACCCATAGGCGTGCGCTTCCGTCAAGTATCGGCACCTCGGGACCGTCAAGCTCGACAAAGGCATTGTCGATATGCATTCCGTGCAATGCCGACATAAGGTGTTCGATTGTAGATACTGTGACACCATTGACGACAAGGGTGGTGCCATGGTTGGTGTTACCAACAATGTCGGCACGGGCAGGTATCTCCACTGCAGGAGATATATCCACACGCCGAAACACAATTCCGTTGCCGACAGGGGCAGGCAAGACCGTTGCCTTGATATAACCGCCAGTGTGCAGACCTGGACCGGCAAGTGAGAAAGGTGTTTTTATCGTTGTTTGATATTCCATATAATCCAATTAACGTGATACTACTGGCTTTAGTCTGTAGTTATTCATCTGATATATTTCAGCCGACTGGTTCTCGTAACCGCTGGTAGGCGACTGTTGCTTAAGGCTAAACGGGAAAAGCAATTCGGCAGGAGTGGCAAAATTCTGAGGATTACGCCAGAATTCAGCGCCATTCTGCGTCAAAGCCATGACAAAATAATACATTAAATCATAAGCCACACCTGCGTATAAGGAATTAGGCTCTGTTCTGAATTTTGCTTTATAAGTCTCAATAAAATTCTTGTGACGAGGATTTTCATAATCAAGATATCCTATGGTGACAGGTGCATAGTTGACATGCTGCATTTCCTCAAACTTATCAATATTCAAATCTTTAAGGAAATCACTATTTGTCAATAGAACCGGGACATTTGTTTTCAGTGTATAGAGTCGGGTAAGCAAAGTGTTGGCAAAAGCAGAGTTCTTGTTTTTGTCGACATTGTATATGCTGATAATAACATTGTTTTTTGTTGTTTTCAATGCGTTTATCAGTTTTGCATTGGCCGTCCAGTCGAAAACTGTGTATTTTATATTGCCACGAGCATCAAGTTGCTTCTGCAGTTCTGCAAGGTATTCCGACTCACCGGTACGGGATGTTCTGCTACCCGAATGAATGACATAGAGGTGGGAATCCTTATATTTTGCAGCCACCACGTCAAGCATGGCCTTGACAGTACCTTCAACAGACGGCATATACTTGATGACATATGGATTGTCCTTGACCGTCTCCACACGTGAAGAGAAGGGATTGATGACAAATACCTGATGCTGTCTGGCGAGTTCAGCGACTTTCTCAAAAGGCTTTTTAACGAGAAGTGCAATGATAAAGTCCGAGTTGGCAACATTGTGACTGTTGAAAAGCGCCACTATATCATCGTCGTTCTCAGAAGTGACATCGACAACATTCAAAACCACATTGCAACCTTTCTTCTGCAATTGTTCCAGAGCCATCAGAAGACCTTCGTAGAACTGAACGAATTCAAAGACCTTGTACTCTTTCTTACCGCGCTGTTCAATGTCGAATTTAGAAGTTGATATCTCCCCAATCTTATCCAGGTTGAGGGGCATCATGACTGTGACATAAATTTTCTCTGTACTCTGGCGTTCCCTAACCTGATAGTTAAAAGTAGAGAGGGTGGAAAAATTGTAGTAAGGTGACTGCGTAGTCGGGAAATCTTCCGGGACTTCAGTAAAAGGATACGGATTGACTATTGGTCTTGGAGTAGCAACCGTAGCCGTGTCAAGTGTATTTTCCGCATTACCCACAACTGGCGTTGGTTGTTGTATAGCGGCGGCAGCAGGTGGCTCTGGTTTTGCGACAGGTGTCTTTGAAGGCTCCGGTTCGACAGCCACCGTGTCTTTCTTAGGCTCCGGTTCGGGAGTCGCAGGAGGAGTCTGGACTGTCTGTGCCACAGGATTTGCGGGCTTTATAGGCTCGGCAGGCTTAACAGGCTCAGGAGTAGGCACTGCTACCACTGTTACCACCGTGTCTTTCTTAGGCTCCGGTTCGGGAGTCGCAGGAGGAGTCTGGACTGTCTGTGCCACAGGGTTTGAGGGCTTTTTAGGCTCGGCAGGCTTAACAGGCTCAGGAGTAGGCACTGCTACCACTGTTACCACCGTATCTTTCTTGGGTTCTGGAGTAACAGCCACCGTATCTTTCTTGGGCTCCGGTTCGGGAGTCGCAGGAGGAGTCTGTACTGTCTGTGCCACGGGGTTTGCTGGCTTTATAGGCTCGGCAGGCTTAACAGGCTCAGGAGTAGGCACGACTGCTACCACTGTTGCCACTGTATCCTCCTTGGGCACTGGAGTAACAGCCACCGTCTCTTTCTTGGGCTCCGGTTCGGGAGTCGCAGGAGGAGTTTGGACTATCTGTGCCACAGGGTTTGAGGGCTTTTTAGGTTCAGTGGGTTTAACAGGCTCCTGGGGTGGGACTGATGCCACAGTATCCGTCTTACGGGCAGGAAAAACAGCCGTTATCTCTTTCTTGGGCTCCGGTTGTGCAGGCACATCCATGGTGTCTTTTTCGAGAGCTTCTTTATCAGGGGCCGGTATTTTGAGCATTTGCCCCGCCTTGAGTTGTTGGGTCTTTAATTCAGGATTAGCCTCTATAATCTGGTCAATGGTAACTCCGTATTCCCGCGATATGCCATAAAGCGTCTGTCCTGCATCAACCTTGATATAGTGAACACGATTCTCAGGAGCGATAATTTTATTTGCGGCTTCTGTAACCGCTGCGACGCTGTACTGATTCATAGGCAGCCATACAGTGTCACCGATTTTCATGAAATGTATGTCTGTCTTGAGAACTGCGTCATAGTATTTGAGGCCATAAGCTCGAGAAATCGAGAAAACCGTCTGACCTTGCTCTACAATATGAACATAATACTCCTTTCCGTCAATTTTCTGAGTAATGCCCGATACTTTTATTGGGACAGTCTTATTACTCTGTGCAGAAACGAAGCTGAAGCAGAGCAGCATGAAAGCGAACAGAAGTTTCTTCATAATGCAGAGTTTTAAATTAACGCTTTACTCCCACTCGATTGTTGCAGGGGGTTTTGAACTAATGTCGTATACAACACGGTTAACTCCCCTGACGCGATTAATGATTTCGTTCGACACACGGGCAAGGAAATCATACGGCAGATGGGACCAGTCGGCAGTCATGCCGTCGACAGACTCTACAGCTCTAAGAGCCACCACGCTCTCATAGGTACGTTCATCGCCCATGACACCGACAGACTGAACAGGAAGTAACATTGCACCAGCTTGCCAAACCTTATCATAAAGGTCGTATTCACGCAGGCCACTGATAAAAATATCGTCCACTTCCTGAAGGATACGAACCTTCTCTGGTGTGACGTCGCTAAGGATGCGTATGGCAAGACCGGGACCCGGGAACGGATGTCGGCCAATGAGCTCCTGTTTTATGCCGAGCTGACGACCCACGCGTCGCACTTCATCCTTAAAAAGGCTGCGAAGCGGCTCGACGAGTTTGAGTTTCATATAGTCTGGCAAGCCTCCGACATTGTGATGAGACTTGATTGTCTGCGAGGGTCCTTTGACGGAACTCGACTCAATCACGTCTGGATAGATAGTACCCTGAGCAAGCCATTTGGCGTCGGTGACATTTTTTGATGCGTCGTCAAAGACATCGATGAAAGTCTTGCCGATGGCTTTGCGTTTCTTTTCAGGATCGGTGACTCCGGAAAGAACAGAGTAAAAACGTTCTTTGGCATCGACACCAGTGACATTAAGTCCCATATCCTTATAAGACTCCAGTACGCTCTGGAATTCGTTCTTTCGAAGCAGACCGTTGTCGACAAAAATACAGTGAAGGTTATGTCCGATTGCCTTGTTGAGGAGAACGGCAGCCACGGAGGAATCCACGCCACCGGAAAGGCCGAGAATCACTTTGTCGTCTCCGACTTTTTCCCGAATCTGACGGACAGTCATCTCAATAAACGATTCAGGAGTCCAGCTTTGGTCGCAGTGGCAAATGTCAACAACAAAGTTTTTTAAAAGTTGGAGTCCGTCGACAGAATGATGAACCTCCGGATGGAACTGAATGGCATAGGTCTGTTCTCCTTCAATCTGGTAGCCTGCATATTTCACATTGTCCGTAGAGCAGATGCAATGATAGTTGTCTGGAACACTTTCTATAGTGTCGCCGTGGCTCATCCAGACCTGGGAACCGACGGGGATACCCTTCATGAGTGGAGACTGGGTATCTATATACTGAAGGTTGGCACGTCCATATTCGCGAATTTTGGACTGCTGAACAGTGCCGCCGCCCCATTTGGCCAGGTATTGGGCACCATAGCATACTGCCAGAAGAGGAAGTTTTCCTTTTATGCCTGACATGTCAGGCACCGGTGCTTCAGGAGCGTTGCAAGAGAACGGACTTCCAGAAAAAATAACACCTTTTATGTTGTCATTAAGGGTTGGAATCTTGTTAAAAGGATGAATTTCGCAGTAAATATTCAACTCGCGGACCTTCCGTGCAATGAGCTGAGTGTATTGAGAACCAAAGTCTAAGACTATTATCGTATCCATAAAATAGTTATTATTTAGAAGTTCAAAATTATAAAAAAAAAACGAAATAGAGAATTTTTTTTTCTTTTTCGCGTTCATAATGGAAAAAACAGAGAAGACCATCTTCGGAATTGAAAAAATTTAGTATTTTTGCAGACCATGAGAAGATTCAGTATATTTGCAATTATAATTCTATCAATCAGCATTTTATTCGGCTGTACAGGACAGGATAAACTGCTAAAAAGCACCGATAACGAGGCAAAATTCGATGCTGCGATGAAGTTTTACAATGAAAAACGTTACAATCGTGCAAGAGAATTGTTCGAAAATCTGATGCTTTACTACCATGGACGCGAACATGCCGAGGATATAGCATGGTATTATGGCCAAAGTCTGTACCATACGGGCCATTATTACACTGCAGGATACCAGTTCCTGAATTTCACAAAAAGATACCCATACAGCACACGTGCCGAGGATGCAGCATACATGTCCGCATATTGCAAATATATGGAGTCGCCTGAGTATACGCTTGATCAGAGCATCACGAAAGATGCCATAGCTGAATTCGAGTTGTTTGCAGAGAGGTATCCCCAGAGCCTACATATTCCTGAAGTCAACAACTACCTTGACGAGATGCGTGGCAATCTGATGCGTAAAGAATTTGAAATTGCCATAGGGTACTACAATGTCGAGTCTTATCAGGCTGCCGTAGTGGCTCTCAACAATTTCATAAACAATTATCCAGAATCCCCGAACCGGGAGGATGCAATGTATTACATCATCAAGTCCGGTTATGAGTTTGCAATCAACAGCCGTGAGGACAAGATGACCGAGCGTCTGCAACAAGTCATCAATAATTTCGACAAGTTTGCAACGACTTTCAAGAACTCCAAATATATGAACGACTGCCAGAACATCTACACAAAATGCAAGGCTAAACTTAACGAGTTGGAAAACGCCGACGTCAAATAATCATCAAACAATTATTTTCAGAAATAATAAATCACAAAATAATGGAAGCAAAGAAAAACCGAATTGTAAACACCACCATCACTCGCGATACCGCTCAATTCAGCAAAGGTACCGACAATATTTACGAAACTGTGGCGTTGCTGTCGAAACGTTCAAATCAGATTGCAAGCGATATGAAACGTGAGCTCCACAAGAAAATCGAGGAGTTCTCGACAGGAATCGACACGATGGACGAGATGTATGAGAATCGCGAACAGATTGAGGTTGTCCGTCACTACGAGCAGATGCCCAAGCCCACACTCATGGCCACCCAGGAATACCTGAACGACGAGATATACTACAGAAATCCCGCCAAGGAAGACCAGAATATGCAACGCCTTGAGGCTATGGAGAATGAAGCAATAGCCGAAGGTGCAGTAAACGAGGCAAAATAATCATATCAAGTCATGTGCGACAATGGCATGCCTCTGAAAGGCAAGCATATTATCGTCGGCATCAGCGGCGGCATTGCAGCGTACAAGGCGCCGCTGATTGTGCGTCTACTTGTAAAGGCAGGTGCCGAGGTTGTATGTGCTGTAACCAACCATGCACTTGAATTTGTCACCAGAGTCACTTTAGAGACTGTATCACAACATGAGATTTACAGCGACTTGTTTGCACGCAACAATGCACACAGTACAGAACATATTGCGTTGAAAGAATGGGGTGACGCTCTGGTGCTTGCTCCCGCAACGGCAAATATCATAGGGAAACTTGCCAACGGCATTGGCGACGATGCACTTTCGACGCTGTTGCTCTCGTTCAGGAAGCCGATGTTTGTATGTCCTGCGATGAACACGCAGATGCTGGAATGTCCATCGGTGGCAAACAATATCGACACGCTGCGTTCCATGGGTGTCACCATCATCGAAAGCACCTCCGGGGAATTGGCATGCGGCACGACTGGAAATGGGAGAATGGAAGAGCCCGAGGTCATTGTTTCGAAAGTCGTGGAGCAACTGACGAAATACTGTGATTTTACTGGAAAACAAATTCTTGTCACTGCAGGGCCTACCTATGAGAAAATCGACTCTGTAAGATTTATAGGCAATTTCTCTACCGGAAAAATGGGGTTTGCGCTTGCAGAGGAGTTGGCGGAACGTGGCGCCGATGTTATACTTGTGGCCGGTCCCACTCACCTTACGACTGAACATCCACGTGTAAAACGCATTGATGTCATGTCCGCCCAAGAAATGTATGACGCAGCGACAGCAAACTTTATCAAATGTGATGCAGCCATACTGTCAGCGGCAGTGGCTGATTTCAGACCCGAACATGCCGAAGACCACAAAATAAAGAAACAGAACGACAGCGACGGCATGACCCTGAATCTTGTACAGAACCCTGACATTCTTGCGACTCTGGGCAAAATGAAAAGCGAAAAGCAGTTGCTTGTCGGCTTTGCATTGGAGACTGACAACGAACTGGAAAACGCCAAAAAGAAATTGTCGAAGAAAAATCTGGACTTTATTGTGTTGAATTCTCTTCACGATGCCGGTGCCGGATTCGGACACGACACAAACAAAGTGACAATTATTGACCGAAACGGCACTATCGAGGCCGGTACCCTGAAAAGCAAGCAGGCTGTCGCAAAAGACATTGCCGACAAATTGCTTGCAACAATGGACAAAAGATAATGGAGACTGACAACTATGACACCAAATGATATGAAGAAACTGAATGCCTTGGCTATTATTCTTGCCACGATAGCTATCGTGGGACAAGTCTTTATCTTTGCCACAAAGAAAGACAATGTCAAAGAGGAGAGGAATCCTGCCGCGCAATACTTGGACAACAATGTTTACTCTCCCACCCTGCCAGACACTATTTCTTTCGCTGGCGAGCCTGTTCCGATGGACACCTATTATGTCCGTGAAGGCCTTGACAGGGAGATGATTTCATTCACATTCGGCCATACCAACACACTGCTATACTTCAAACGTGCCAACCGTGTTTTCCCTATTATTGAACCCATTTTGAAAAAGTATGGGATTCCCAATGATTTCAAATACCTTTGTGTTATAGAGAGCGGACTTACCAACGCCACATCTCCTGCCAAGGCACAAGGGTACTGGCAGTTCATGAAAGCCACTGCACAGACCTATGGTCTTGAGGTCAACGACGAAATTGACATGAGAAACAACCTTGAAGTGGCTACAGAGGCAGCGTGCCGATTCCTAAAAACCCTCTACAATCATCTTGGCAGTTGGACAGCCGCTGCTGCTGCATATAACTGCGGTGAAGGCGGACTGACAAAGAACATGAGCAAACAAAGCATCAAGTCATATTACGACACACGCTTGAATGCGGAGACGTCGCGTTATGTTTACCGTATAATCGCCATGAAACAGGTCATGCAGCATCCTCAGGAATACGGTTTCTTCATCCGTCGCTGCGACCTCTACCCGTCTATTCCCACTCGCACGACGACCTTGAGTGGCCAGAATGTAGACCTGTATGGTTTTGCACGTCAGAACGGGGTGTCATACAAAGTGCTCAGGGATTTGAATCCGTGGATCACGACCGACAAACTCACCAATAAAAGCAACAAAACATATACCATAAAACTGCCTTCCGAAAAAGGTATACTGCTAAGCCGCATCCTTACAGAAAAAGACCGCAGCAAAGAATATATCATGAGTATGTAATTCCATAATCAACTTTCAATGCAAAGATGAAAGGTCCAAAACTGGAAATATTAGGAGCTCGCGAACACAATCTACAGAACATAGACATAGAACTCCCCCGAAACCAACTGGTGGTGTTTACAGGACTCAGCGGGAGTGGAAAGTCGTCGTTGGCTTTCGACACCATCTATGCTGAAGGGCAGCGTCGATACATGGAAACTTTCTCCGCGTATGCACGCCATTTTATCGGAAACATGGAGCGTCCTGACGTGGATAGCATAAACGGGCTCAGTCCCGTCATCTCCATAGAGCAGAAGACTACCAACAAGAATCCTCGCTCAACCGTAGGGACGGTCACTGAAATATATGATTTTGTACGTCTGCTCTATGCCCGTGTCGGCGAGGCACATTCCCACATCAGCGGCAAAAAGATGATAAAATACAGCGAGAGTCAAATTATCGAAATCATCACCCAAAACTATAAAGACAAAGACATCCTGATTCTCGCTCCATTAGTCAGAAGCCGCAAAGGCCATTACCGCGAATTGTTCCAACAGGTTGCCAAGAAAGGCTATCTGCGTGTACGCGTTGACGGGGAGATACGCGAGCTGACATACAATATGCAAGTGGACCGTTATAAGACGCACGATATCGAATTGCTCATTGACAGGGTAAAAGTCAACGAGAAAAACAGCCGACGTCTGGAAGAAGCAGTGAAAACAGCCTTTAAACAAGGTAAAGGGATGCTCATGCTGCTTGAAGACTCCAAAGAGAAGGTCTCTCCAAAATATTTCAGTCGCTTGCTCATGGATCCGGACACAGGGATATCGTACCCTGAACCTGAGCCGAACACATTCTCTTTCAATTCTCCCTATGGAGCATGCCCTAAATGCAACGGTCTCGGAGAAATAACGGAAATAGACCTAAAAAAAATCATCCCCGATCCAAAGAAAAGCATCAAAGACGGAGGTCTCGATGTCCTTGGCAAATACTCCTCCACCAACTATATGTACCGACAGTTGGAAAACCTCGGACGAATATACAATTTCAGCATAGAAGACCCCATAGAAAGCCTGAGTGAAGAGGTGACAAACATAATCCTATATGGCACGAGCGACTATATGGGCATAGACATGGGCGCTGAAAGCGGATATCATGGTGGATTCCCCGGCATAGTGAATTACATCAACGAACTGGCGACAGACGAAACATCGGCTGCATTACAGAAATGGGCCGGGAGCTTTATGAATGACATCACCTGCCCTGAATGTCACGGCAGAAGGCTCAAGAAGGAGTCCCTGAGTTTCCTTCTCGACGGAAAAAATATTGGCGAGGTGGCAGAGATGAACCTCAGCGAGTTCTACGAATGGGTTTCCCATTTAGAGGAGAAACTCGACAAGAACCGTCGCGAAGTTGCCCACGAAATACTCCGAGAGATACTGTCACGTACCAAATTCTTACTGGATGTGGGAGTCGGATATCTTTCCCTCAACCGCAGTTCCAAGTCATTAAGCGGCGGCGAGTCGCAGCGCATACGGCTGGCCACACAGATTGGCGCCAAATTGGTCAATGTGTTATATATCCTTGACGAGCCCTCCATTGGGCTCCATCAACGAGACAACAGACGGCTTATCGACGCATTGAAAAGCCTTCGAGATTTAGGCAATTCCGTTATTGTTGTCGAGCACGACCGTGACATGATCATGAGTGCCGACTATGTTATAGACATCGGTCCCGGAGCAGGGGTCCGCGGCGGCAAAATTGTTGCTGCAGGGCCACAAGAAGAATTTCTAAAAAACAAGACCATTACCTGCGACTACCTCAATCGTATACGCGACATCACCATTCCGACACGACGTAGTGTTAAAGGTCGTAAACATATCGTCCTTGAAGGAGCCACAGGAAACAATCTGAAAGATGTAACCATTGATATTCCTTTGGGACTGTTTGTATGCATTACCGGAGTCAGCGGCAGCGGGAAATCCTCTATCATCAACGAGACCCTGCATCCTATTCTCAACAAATATTTCTACCACGCACAAAAGCGTCCACTACCATATCGTAAAATCAGCGGCATTGAACATATTGACAAAGTGATTGAGATAGACCAGTCACCCATTGGCCGCACTCCAAGGTCGAATCCTGCCACTTATGTAGGAATATTCGATGAAATACGCCAATTGTTCGCACAACTGCCGAGTGCAAAAATCAGGGGCTACAAGCCTGGCCGCTTCTCTTTCAATGTCAGCGGAGGACGGTGCGATACATGCAAGGGTGCCGGTGTTCGAACCATTGAAATGAACTTCCTCCCTGATGTGTATATCAACTGCGAAGTATGCAACGGTAAACGATACAACCGAGAGACTCTGGAAATAAGATACAAAGGCAAATCCATTGCCGACATATTGGATATGACAATAAATGAGGCTGTGGATTTCTTCGAGTCCTACCCTAAGATAGCACGCAAACTACAAGCCGTCAAAGATGTGGGATTAGGATATATCACATTAGGGCAGTCTTCGACGACACTGAGTGGAGGTGAAGCACAACGCATAAAACTCGCCACTGAACTCTCAAAAACAGATACTGGAAAAACTCTGTATATCCTTGACGAACCGACGACAGGACTGCATTTTGAAGACATACGTGTCTTGCTTGAAATGTTACAAAAACTTGTAGATAAAGGCAATACCGTTTTGGTAATTGAGCACAACATGGATGTCATAAAAGTTGCCGACTGGATAATTGACATAGGTCCCGACGGAGGCATCAAAGGCGGCGAGGTCGTTTTTGCCGGTGTTCCTGAAGAATTGGCGCAAATTGAAGACAACTTCACCGGCATATTCCTTAAAGACGAACTGACAGCAAGCAAAAAGGCAAAAGACAAATATCAAGGGAAAAACAGCAGACAGTGAGAATACTGTTTCGTTGAAACATTTTTTACACCCTATGGATACAATCATAACAATAATCTATCTACTCGCTGTTCCGATGTTGGTGATGCAACTGTCAAAGCGTTGGAAATGGATAGAGAAGATTAGCCCTATGACCGTACTGTATATCATAGGACTTGCCTTTGCCAACCTGTTACCTGAGAGCAACAGAGTGTTCAACATTGATTCCAATATCAATACCCTTTTCAGCAATCTTGCCGTGCCCATAGCCATACCTCTCATGCTTATGGGCTGCAGTATGGGCAACTGGCAGATTGGCAAAGCCTTCAAGGTGTTTCTCTCGGGGCTTGTCTCCATCCTTATCGTGACAGTAATTGGTTTTTTCTTGTTCCAGCCTTCACAACACACCCCCGACAGTTACAAAGCCTTTGCACAAATCTGTGCCGTAGCAACAGGCATCTACACCGGCGGCATCCCCAATATGGGAGCAATAAAACAAGCCGTAGGAATGCCCCACCAAACTTACCTGTACATCACGAGCTACGACTTGATTGTAACCGGGCTGTATCTTGTATTTGTTATTTTTTTCGGCAAAACGGTGTTCCGCAAACTTTTACCTGCCAAGAATTCTCCACAACAGTTACAAGACAAAGGCGAAGACACTAATGCCAGCGATTCAAAAGTCAACCCTTTCGACCGTGAACACTACAAAACAACCCTTCTCGCCATAGGTATCACTCTCATTATCGCGGCAATATCTTACGTTGCATCTTTGCTACTCTCCAAAGACGGTAGTCCAAATATGACCATGTTGATTCTGTTGCTCACCACATTGGCCATTGCAGCATCGTTCATTCCTCCGATGAAAAAACAGCAACACTCATTCGATTTGGGACTTTATTGCGTATATGTGTTCTGTCTTGCCATTGCCACAGCCTGCAACATCCGCGAGATGGACATTGCCGGAAGCCTGACGATACTTTATTACTTGGGATTCATCATCCTTGGTTCCTTGGTTTTGCAAATCATTTTTGCAAAGCTCATGAAAATCGATGGCGATGCCGTAATGGTATGTAGCGTGGCATTGATAAACTCACCCCCTTTTGTACCCCTTGCAGCGGCACTGCTCAACAACAAGAACATCGTTGTTCTTGGTATCACTATCGGACTCCTCGGTTATATGCTCGGCAATTACCTTGGAATCGGCCTGTATCATCTATTACTGGCAATAGGATAAGGAATCACAGAACCTCTTCAAGAAGCCACATCTTGTTCGAATTCGAGCCTTTCAGAAGAATCGTGGCACCTGAAATCGGATTTGCCACAAGATACTCTTTTGCCTCTGTGACCGATGGAAACCACTGCACGTTCCTCTCGACAGAGGCAAACTTGAATTCGTCCCCAACAAGAATAATCTGTTTAAAGCCGGCCTTCCGTAACAAGTCGTACAGTGATTTATGCTCTGTTTTAGAATCAGAGCCCAATTCCTTCATACCACCCAAAACGACAACCTTATTGTCCGACTTCATTTGGATAAAATTCTCGACGGCAAGCCTCATACTCGACGGATTGGCATTGTAGCAATCCAAGATTAGAGCATTTCTGCCTGTTTCCTTATATTGGGAGCGATTGTTTGAAGGCATGTATTCCTCAATGGCAGTCTTGATGTCAAAGAGCTCAACCCCGAAATAACGTCCCACACACACAGCAGCCATGGCATTATCAAAATTATATGCTCCAATCAAATGAGACTGAACCGTATAGACATTGTCGTCATCCTCGAAATAAAACTTAAGATACGGATTCGCCGACACAAAAGAGCCCTTGCATTCTGCACCCGTGGCAGAACCGTAGCTGACAACCGACGCCATAGGCATATTGACACCTCGGGGCTTGAAATCATCACAATAGTCAATAGGTTTCACTCCTGGAAATGCAGGCACGACACCCGGCAGTACCGACGGTGTCGAAGGAAGCTGCGACATCTTCTCAGCCCTTTCAACGAGAATCTCGTTATCAGCATTCACAAATATCACCCCTGCCA
The DNA here is from genome assembly GCA_017613375.1 of Bacteroidales bacterium. Classification (GTDB taxonomy): domain Bacteria; phylum Bacteroidota; class Bacteroidia; order Bacteroidales; family P3; genus Colimorpha. Next base: position 27,648 of record JAGADZ010000060.1, read on the forward strand.
TTGCTGCAAGATGTTTATATAGCTCCGTCTTCGTTTTTATCACCCCCTTGAACGAACCAAATCCCTCAAGATGGGCCTTTCCGACATTGGTTATAAGTCCATATTCAGGATTGGCTATATTACACAGGAATTCTATCTCGAAAGGATGGTTGGCTCCCATCTCGACAATGGCTATCTCTGTGTCGGCAGGCATGGAGAGCAGAGTCAACGGAACACCAAGATGATTGTTGAAATTACCTTGTGTCGCCCATGTCCGGTAGCGTTTGGAAAGGACGGCATTTATCAATTCCTTAGTCGTTGTTTTCCCGTTAGTGCCTGTTATGCCGATAACAGGAATATCGAGCTGCTGACGATGGTAACGTGCCAAATCCTGCAATGTAGCCAAAGAGTCCTTAACAAGCACCATTCTGTCGTCGGTCTTGCAATCCGGATCATCGATGACACATAGTGCGGCGCCCTGTTCCAATGCCTGTGAGGCGAACTTGTTGCCATCAAAATTGGCCCCTTTCAGGGCAAAGAAAATGGCACCAGGGGTAATCTGTCGCGAATCTGTAGTAACTATACGCGATTTTAGATATTCATCATATAATTGTTCTATTGACATAACCAACTATTTTAAAGAGAGAACGCAAACAAAAAACAAATATTGTGACAAGAGACGACGAGACAGCAATAAAAAAAGAAGGGCTTTTATGAAAACCCTTCTTGTTCTGTCGGGGCGAGAAGACTCGAACTTCCGACCCCTTGCACCCCATGCAAGTGCGCTAGCCAACTGCGCCACGCCCCGAACATATTACATTTTACGCATGTAAAATGCTTGTATACCTCTCTCAAATGCGGGTGCAAAAGTACTAACTTTTGACGAACCGACCAAATTTTTTCACATTTTTATTTTTCCACACACGTCTTTTCCTTCTCCAACTATCTGACCAACATCACAGTACCCTTCCTTACAATCTGCTCAAATGGGTATGTAATCTTATGACAAGAGACCAGATAAGTATATACTCCCTGCGGGCATTTTACACCATTTTTGTTCGTTCCGTTCCATGCCTCTTCAGGATCTGTAGACTCAAAGACAAGCTGCCCTTGACGGTTATATATGAAGATATGGTAACGCTGCACATCATTCATCTTGACGAGGAACGTGTTGTTGGTACTCTCATCGGGAGTGAAAGCATTAGGCAGCCACAGAGTGGTATGGTCCACATAGACCGTCACCGTTGTCGTGTCAAAGCAGAAATAAGGATTGTATGCCCACAAACGAACCGATACAGAATCGACGTCGTCGGGGACAATATATGACACCTCGGACTCGGTTTTAATTGTACCGTCGGGAAATTCCCACTTACAGGTCGTTGCATGTTCACTCATGTCGGTGAATATAGCCTCCATCTGTCCAAGTGATACCGTTTTAGGCGACACATCGCCTATTGCAATCGGGTTAGGCTCGACAGCGACAGTCATCGACGATGTGTTATTGCAAGTGCCATTTACAGCATACAACGTATAAACCGTCGTCTGCTGCGGATTAACGAGAACATTTCTACGGTCTGCCTGCGCTATCAAGTCTGGATCTGTGGGATTCGAGCTCCATGTAACACTTTCGGCCGTTGTAGTAACGCTGAGAGCCACATCTTCACCGCCACACACTCCTGCAGGACCGTCAAGATAAATGTCCGGAATTGTGTCAACAGTTATGAGGACAGAATCCTTACCGGCACATTCGCCAGCGGTAGTAAGACCATATATCACATACATCGTCGTCGAATCAGGCAAATATGAATGGCTTGTCGTCTGAACAAAAGTATTTCCTCCATCCCATGAGAATGTACCCGTACCACTGCCCGTGATTGTCACAGACTGGCCTTTGCACAATCGTTGAGTCGATGCCGTCACATGGACCTCCGGCAATGGAACGACCATTACAAGCATCGAATCAATATCCTCCATCAAGATGCCTGCCCACCACATATATGAGTGGACGACATAACGGGTCATCATATCAGGCTCTACTGTAATTGCATTTGTGTCAATTGCTATAGGCGTGCCGTCTCCCGATTTATACCATACACAGCTGTCTGCACCGACAATAGAGAGATTGACTTTCTCGCCTTTACAAATCAAGGTGTCACGTGTCAAGAAAGCGAAATTCTTACGGAGACCTATAACAACAGTATCCTCTCCGTAATTATAACACGAATCCTGAACACGCAGCAAAATGGTGTCTTTTTGATAATTGGTGAGGTTAATTCTAATATCCTGACCTTGCCAAGTAGTGTTCGGAGAATTCAGTTTCACCCACTCGAAACTTCGGTTCGGCATACCGCCTGTAACATTGGCATGGAGCATTATACTCGTCGTCCATGAGGTTATAGTGTCGCGTGTGATAGAAGCCGTCAAAGGTTCCACATCAATAATTTGGAATTCCACAGAATCCGCTCTCTCACATCCATCGGAAGGACTTAGGACAATCTTTACGGTCTCCACGCCCTCAGCAATACCGTCTTTGTAAGGAGCAATCACAAGCTCCATACTGTCTGTATTGGCAGGGAAAACAAAGACAGGGTTAATTGCCGGGAAGTCGATACCATTGGTTGCTGTACCCTCAATAATAACGCCGATTTCAGTGATGGTATCCTTGGTCTGCGGGCGATGCAATATGATTCTTGCCTCACAACCCTCATAAAGGTCGGACACTGCCCCCGGATTTGCCGGATTTACGAACGTGAATTCCATAGCGTTAGAAGTAAGGCTATTGGCCTCAAGGAACACTCCGGAATCAAAAGCAGCATCACTGACGTCTCCTATTGCCATGACAAGATGATACTGTGTACAAGGCAGCACTCTGGCTTTTGCCGTCAGTACAGTAGTGTAGCCGTCATACTGTATTGGAGAACTGGACGAATTGGCATTATCGTGGTAATAGGTGGAATTTAAATTATTGTTCACATTGTTGATGGCAATTGGTGTTGTTGTTCCCGGGACCAAAGCAATATTGGTGTTGTTGTACATTCCTCCTCGGGGATTGATACCTGATATGAAAAATCCGAAAACATCATTGAATTGAGAACCAACATACTCGTTATATTCCTCCGAAGCAAACACATATCTGAATTCAATCATATCAGAACGGGGTATGAAATCAAATTCAAGTACAGCACAGTCATTAACAGATGAACCATTGGCTATGTTCAGCAATTGTGCATTTGAATAACTTGCACATTTCCCGACATCATTGCTGGCACTACCGCTATTGTTAGGACCCACTGCCACAGAAACGTTGCCTGAACCCATAATGATACCGGATTGTATACCGATACCCGTAGGATTTGTTCCCGTAGTAAACTTGCCAATGGAAGTACAGTTTATCACTCCTGTCGAGCCGTTGAAACGTACATTAGACACCTCAACGCCTTCACCCATAAGTACGTGCCTCACAAGCGAGTCGGCGGTCCAGCCAGATGGCAAACTTGAGCCGACAGTAACCTGCAACTGGGCCATGGCACCAAGGGGCAGCAACGACATAACAACCGCTATGACAGCAATATATAATCTTTTCATATATATTAATTTTTCAAAAAGAACATACTTTCGACGTTGCAAAAATACGAAATCTTTTTTAACCAGCAAAATAAAAATGATTTTCAGCGAGAAAAAATAAACAACACCGCCTGTTCCCTGTTGTTTAAAATGGCGGACTCAAAACCCTGCGGTTTTTCACCTCCTGTGACTATCGAAGTCTTAGGGATGCCTGCAGCGACGAGTCTTTCGAAGACTGTTTTGTTCCTTGCCTCATTGAGCAGACCGCAGAATGAGGCGTCATTGCTTCCACTATACAGCGAAATCACCGTCAGTTTCAGTTCTGGATTGTCTGTCATAAACCGTGCCAGCATATCGACCCGGGAACATCCTGACATAGACAATTCACACCCGGCTCTGGAGTTGAACAAGTCGGTATAGATATACGCCGAATCAAGGGCCAGAGAGAACAACGTCACATCATAGTGCAATGCATAATATAACTCATTCTCATCGAAGCGGACAAGTCTCATCGTTCTTGATGCCGAGAAATAGCCTCTCGCCTTAAAATCAATATTGCACTGCACTGAAGGCTGGACATAGAGTGCATAAACACCGTCTGCATTGCCGTGTACCAATACATCAGGCATGCCATATCTACGCAAAACCACGACAGAGTTTGGCACAGCATTTCCTTCGTTGTCAATTATTCGGCCATACAGTTTCACACAATCCAGACGTCCAATGAAGCCGTACACGCAATCTTGTCCATCAGGCAATTCCGACACCCACCAGCCTTCATCGGACTTATCGTTCACAACAAAAAGCTTGTCATTCCCTTCCGAACAGAACGGGGCATCAAGACTGAAAGAGGGGGACATTCCGACAGGATACATCGAAACAGTGTCGCCCTGCTGTTGCAGCGACAGGAATCGTGTAGAATAGAACTCATATCCTGCTGCAGAATCAGCACGTCCGTTAGACGAGAAGATAAGGAAATCGCCATACATCATGGGGGCGACATCGTCACCTGTGGAATTGACGCGTGATCCCATATTCTGTGGGTACTGCCAACTGCCATCCACCCACATACTATACCACAAGTCAGTCCCGCCCATACCAAGCGGACAATCTGAGCTAAACACCATCGCCTTTCCGTCGGGAGAGAAAACGGGGTGTTCCACAGAGTAGGAGAAACCTGCCAGAGACACTTTCCGTGTCGCAATGGTATTGTTTTTCCTATAGTAACACTCATAAAGCACATTCTTGCCTTTTCGGTCTTTCTTAGTGAAGAAAAGGACATCGGTAGAAGGATTACGCACGGCATAGTTCAACCCCTCGTCTATCGATAGCAGAGCCGTGTCAATCCCTGCATCACCCACAAATCCTCTACCACATGGTGCAGCCATAAGCATGCCACCGGTATAAAAATGCAGCATACCGTCGAGATAGAACATATTCTCCACGTCGGCGGGGAAACGCAAAGATGCCTCCCTGCGTATCTCCACGGAATGGTTGGTGTCAACGGAAGGCTGAGCGACAGCAGTCGCGGCAGCAGCAAACAAGCCAACAGTCAATACTATAATGAATTTCAATCGCATGAGATTCTACATTAAAATCAAATCAGCACCATTGGCAGCACTTCAGACATTTCCTTGATATAATGGAATGTCAACCCTTTAAGATAAGCATTATCTATATCTTCGATATCACGACGGTTCTCTTCGCAGAGTACGATATCCGAAATGCCGGCACGCTTGGCGGCAAGAATTTTCTCACGGATTCCACCTACTGGAGTAACGGCACCACGCAGCGTGATTTCTCCAGTCATGGCATAGTTAGGGCGGACCTTACGCGTCGTGAAAGCACTTACCATGGCAGTAAACATAGTGATACCCGCCGAAGGACCGTCTTTGGGAGTTGCCCCTTCGGGGACATGGATATGTATATTGTTATTCTCCAGCAAATCGGGTTCAATATTCAATGCCTCGGCATTGGCTTTTATGTATTCGAACGCCAATGTTGCCGACTCCTTCATAACGTCGCCAAGATTGCCAGTCATCGTAAGAGTTCCTTTCCCTTTCGATGTGCAAGCCTCTATGAATAGTATTGTTCCACCCACCTGAGTCCACGCCAGACCTGTAACGACAGCAACGCGAGGCTCATTCGAGCAGCAGTCGTTCTGATGCATTGGCAGGCCAAGCACCGGACGGAGTTCTGAACTGGATATTTTTTTTTGAACAGAATTGCCATAGTTTACTTCCACAGCACGATGACGGACGAGCTTGCCAATCATCTTCTCCAGTTGACGCACGCCGGACTCCCTTGTGTAATCGCTTATGATGGCACGCAACACATCTGACGAGAACGAGAATTCGTTCTTTGCGAACCCGTTGTCCTTCAACTGACGAGGCACCAGATAACGCTTGGCTATCTCAAGTTTTTCCTCCATGATATATCCTGGGATATCGATTATCTCCATACGGTCGAGGAGTGCCGGATGGATTCCCGCCGTAGTATTTGCGGTAGCGATAAACAGGACATTGGACAAGTCATAATCCACATCCAGGTAATTGTCATGGAAAGCATGATTCTGCTCAGGGTCAAGGACTTCGAGAAGAGCCGACATTGGGTCTCCGCTAAAATTATTTGACTGCACTTTGTCAATCTCGTCAAGTACAAACACAGGATTGCTGACCTTTGCCTTCAGCATACCACCTATTATACGACCCTGCATGGCACCAACATATGTGCGGCGATGTCCGCGGATTTCAGCTTCGTCATGCACACCGCCGAGTGCGACACGCACGTATTCGCGTCCCAATGCTGAAGCGATAGATTTTCCCAGCGATGTCTTTCCCGTACCCGGAGGACCCACAAGGCACAGCACTGGAGAGGTACGCTGATCCGTAAGATTAAGCACAGCCATCATCTCAAGGATACGCTCCTTGACCTTTTCGAGTCCGAAGTGGTTACTGTTGAGACGACGTTCAGCCTTGTGTAAATCAGTATTAAAACTTCCGCGATGGTCCCACGGCAAGTCAAGCATCAGATTCAGGTAGTTGAGCTGCACCGAATAGTCAGGCATGGAATTAGGAGTACGAATCAATTTCTCCAATTCATGCTGGAAATGTTCGCCCACCTCGTCAGACCATTCCTTTTTAGAAGCCTTTTCTCGCAAGAACTGGATATCGGCATCACTTGACGAGCCTCCGAGTTCTTCCTGGATGACATGCATCTGCTGATTAAGGAAATACTCGCGTTGTTGGCGATCCATGGAAGCACGGGTCTTTTCCCTGATTTCATTCTTCAAATCTTCCACCGACGACATCGCCTTGATTTCGTTGACAAGAGCAATGATACGTTCAGAATACGAACCCAGTTCAAGTATTGCCTGCTTTGCAGCGACATCAATCTCAATATGAGTGGCAATGAAATTAATGAGCATCTTGGGTCCGCGAATTTCCTTGATGGTCTTTATCGTCAAATCCCTCGGATTTACGGATTTCAGATAAGTGCTATATTTCCGTGACAAAATCTTTGCAGATTCGCGTAGTTCTTTGGTAACTGTAGGATTGGAATCAGCGTTAAGGGCTGGGAACTGTTCTCCGACAAGATAAGGCTCCACAGACACTATACGTCCCAGCTGGAAGCAGCTGCCTCCTCGCAAAATTCCGATAACATCGCCGTTAGGCATGTCAATAACCTTGACCACATGGGCTATGCAGCCGATATCATATAGCTTGGAGCGTGTGGGTAATTCAGAATTCTCGTCACGTTGGGCCACGACTCCAATATGATGACCTTTCTCGGCAGCCTCACGTAATAGAAGCAACGAGCTGTTTCTCGTCACAGTAACAGGAGCCATAGTTCCGGGGAACAACACGTTCCCCGTCATTGGGAGTATCGGTATAACATTGGGGCAGTCTGGGTTATTCTCAAACAAGAAATCCTCACAATCGTCAAACTCATTCATTGGAACCACTTCAATTTTGGCATTGTTGAATTCCATACCGTCAAAACTGTCCCCAAATAGTTCATCAATATATTTATTCTTCATATTCTACTATAAGTCAAACCTTTGATACACTACAATCATCTCACATCGTGAAACAATACATTTTTACGACGATAGTATGAAAAAAGTTTCGTTCCAAAATAAAAAAAAAGCTCTTACGAGAAGAGCTTTTTTCCTAACATTTAACCTAAAACAAACTACTATTATTTTTTGCTGTATTTCTTGTACTTGCTCATGAACTTATCAACACGTCCAGCGGTATCAACCAGTTTCAACTTACCGGTGAAGTAAGGATGTGAAGTGTTGGAGATTTCGAGCTTTACAACGGGGTATTCATTACCATCGGTGTAAACAACTGTATCTTTTGTATTTGCACAGCTCTTGGTAAGAATCATATTGTCGTTAGACATATCTTTGAATACTACCAGTCTGTAGTTCGAAGGGTGAATTCCTTTTTTCATCTCTTTATTTTTTTGCCGTTTTAAACAATGGTTTTGTAAACGATTTATTAAAAAAATACTTTATTTTCCTCTTGAATTGAGTTTGCAAAAGTACAAACATTTTTTGTTTTGACAAAATATTTTTTGCGTTATGAATCCACAAATCTTATATAAGTATTAATTATCAGAAATTTGCATATTACTCAATTCTATATTTTTTCTCTACGACAGCATTTTTTTGATTGTTATTTCTATCATCCCAGATTACTATTTCCCGAAAATCACTATGCTTTTATAATCTGCTTTTTCTTTTTGACTTGTACTATAATACAAGTCTTCGCCTTTTTTGGCGGGTCGGTCTGCGGCCGAGGGAGCTGTGGAAGTCGAGTGTAAAGTCAAGTCTACTCGAACTCGGCCGAGATGAAGCTATGTTGTCGGCCGAGAATGAATAAAATAACTATACACATTTGCATAATTGCAAAATAATCATTATTTTTGCAGGTGATAACGAAAAAATAGATATTTGGAAAAACAGATGATTAACAACTTGTTACCATGAAAAAGACTTTGTCCATACTTTTGTTTGTCGTCGCAGGCTTGCCAGTCTTTTCCCAGACTATTGAGGATTACAGCAATCCGCAGAGATATGAATTCCTCACATTTAACAGGAACAATGTGTATTTAGAACGACCTATTGTGGCATGGGATAATTGGGGATGTTATAGATGTGTTATTGGCCGATATTTGCA
>JAGADZ010000061.1 GCA_017613375.1 Bacteroidales bacterium
ATCGTCGATATCTATTGTCGATATTTCGTATTCCGACGGGTTCGTGCTGATTCGGAAATCCTTGAAAGCAAACGTCTTGTTAAAATCAAGCAGCTGCTGTGCGTTGGGCTGCATAGGGTCGCCGTCGAACATCACGTCGCAGATATCCACATTCTCCGCCGCAAGCGCGACATCGTAGCTGTCGGGGGCGGAGCACATGGCGAAGAGGAAACCTCCCCCCATGACAAAATCGCGTATTTTGTGGCATACCGCGAGTTTCAGCTGCGACACCTTGGAATAGCCGAGTTTATGCGCTCTTTCCTCCTGGTCGCGGACATCCTCGATGTACCATTGCGCGTTGCGGTAATTGCCCCAGAATTTCCCATACTGACCCGTGAAGTCCTCGTGATGCAGATGCAGCCAGTCGTATGTAGGCAGCACGCCGGCCATGACCTCTTCGTCATAGACCACGTCGTATGGAATCTCGGCATAGGTGAGCACCAGCGTCACAGCGTCATCCCAAGGGAGTTTGCTTTTCGGTGAATAGACGGCAATCTTGGGAGCTTTCTGCAGACGCACTGCATCCATATTGACCGAGGCGTCCGCAATCTCGGACAAAATCGCCGTTGACTGGCCATCGGCGATGACATCGATGCTTACACCTCTCAGACGAGCCTCTCGCTCAAGGACATCGGCGTACTTCATCATGAACGAGCCTCCTCGGTAATTGAGCAGCCATGTCACCTCGACGTCACGTTCAAGGGCGAAGTAGGCTATGCCATAGGCTTTCAGATGATTCTTCTGGGTCTCATCCATAGGTATAAGCAGATAGGACGCCCGCAGCGACGGAGCCGCAACCATCACGAAAAGCACCAGAAGTAATACAATTCTCTTCATAAAAAACAATGCACAGATGTTTTGTTTACCACATCTGCACATCGGATAACTCAAAAGGGGTGTTTTTATTGCGTCGGACAGCGACGATATGTTAAAAATAAGACTGGCGACAAACAATTCGACACCACAAAACAACATTTTTTTGTCCGTTATTCGAAGTTTTATTACCTTTGCAAAAGTTTTGAAGTTTGTTTTCTTCCATAACAAAATGAGAACCAACAAACAAACAGATTTGCGGATGTGGCGTAATTGGTAGCCGCGCTAGACTTAGGATCTAGTTCCTCACGGAGTGGGGGTTCGAGTCCCCCCATCCGCACAAGAAAAAAATCCCATTCATTGAGTTCTATTTACAACCGGATTCAATGACAATTTCAGAAACCACGAATCTTCTTTCTTGGGCTTTTCCTTTTAATGTAGATTGATTTCTTCTTTGCGTTACTGCAATTTATCCGTAATTGACGATACTGTATCCGCAGGAATTTTTAGCGTTATCGGAATCTTATCGCAGAACCACGCGGAAACCAATGCCTTTGTTGTGAATGTTCTGTGAGGAGGGACGCCGTTTCACAACGCGACAGCCCTCGGTGTTGCTGTCCCAGGCTCCACCACGCAAGACACGCTGGGTGCCCTCCGTAGGACCTTTAGGATTTGTCTGTCGGTTGCCACTATATTTTCCATACCAGTCCTGGCACCATTCCCACACATTGCCGCTCATATCGTAGATGCCCAGTTCGTTGGGCTGCCTGCTTCCCACAGGATGAGTCTGACCGCCACTGTTGCCAGAATGCCATGCGACAACATCGACATTCATGCTGCCGCTGTATTTAGACGCTGTCGCCATATGTCCGCCACGTGCCGCATACTCCCATTCGGCCTCGGTGGGGAGACTGAAGACATAACCCGTCAAAATACTCAGTTCCTTGCAGAACAGCTGTATGTCATCCCAGCTGACATCTTCCACGGGACGGTCGGGAGCTTTCCATCCACTTGGATTATTACCCATCACAGCCTCGTACAGTTCCTGTGTCACCTCAAACTTGCCGATATAATAGTCATAATCTATCATAACAATATGAGACGGTGTCTCTCTGTCAAAGCAGTCATTGTCTTGGCTGTTATCGCATCCCATATCGAAACTGCCGAGCTTGACCCTTACCATATCAAAGCTGACGTTGCGGACAGATAAAGTTATTACATCATCCGTTGGCTTGGTCAAATGAGGAGGAGTAATCAAAATACTATTAGGTGCAATTTTCGGAGGTTCTTCTAATCTGTCCAAGTTCCTCTGTCTACGTCTCTCCTTGTTATCATCTTGAGCCATGACATTAGCTGCCATAACAGCCATGAAAAGAATTGCAACAAATAGTTTCTTATACATAACCAACAAATTATATTCTCAACGAATCATTTTTCAAAGTGCAAATATACGCAAAAAAAACATATTATAATTTATATGTATTTTTTCAACATCCTATGTGGAGAAAAAAAACGAAATAGCGACTTTCAGTACTTTATTATTTAGTATTTTTGCATTTCGAAATCCCTTTTACAGGGCACTCATTATTTTGGTTTTTACATTATTAGACGTTAATACCCCGGCATGGAAGACGACAATATAATCCCTATCAACAACGACTACGACGAGAGTAGTATCATCCACCTTGAGGACATGGAACATATCAGGCTGCGTCCCGGTATGTACATTGGCAAGCTGGGTGACGGTTCCTCGCACGACGACGGCATCTATGTCCTCATCAAAGAGGTGATAGATAACGCTATCGACGAATTCACCTCCGGATTCGGCAAACGTATCAATGTGAAGATAGACTTCGGAGAGCGACGTGTGAGCATCCGCGACTTCGGCCGCGGCATTCCACTTGGCAGCATCATCGATGCCGTCAGCAAACTGAACACCGGAGCCAAATATGACAGCAAAGTCTTCCAGAAATCTGTAGGTCTGAACGGTGTCGGTACCAAAGCCGTGAATGCACTGAGTTCCTATTTCAAGGTTATGGCTGTTCGCGACGGCAAATGCCGCTATGCGGAATTCGCCGACGGCAAACTGACCAAAGACAGCGGTGTAATAGACTGCGGAGAAGAGAACGGCACCCTCGTGGAGTTCATCCCCGACAGCAAGCTGTTCGGCAACTACCATTTCGTCAACGAATACGTGGAGAAACGTATCTGGAACTACGCCTACCTGAACAAGGGTCTCACCCTTTACTATAACGACAAACGCTACTATTCGAAAAACGGACTGTTAGACCTTCTGGAGCACAATATGGACGGTGAGGGACTGTACCCCGTAGTTCATATCAAAGAAGGAGACTTTGAATGTGCCTTCACTCATGTCAATGGACAGAGCAACGACTACTACTACTCGTTCGTCAACGGACAGCACACCACGGAAGGAGGCACCCACCAGAGCGCTTTCCGCGAAGGTTTCGCACGTGTGGTGCGCGACTTCTTCAAGAAAGACTATGACCCTGCCGACATACGGCAAGGCCTTGTCTGCGCTTTGTGTGTAAGAATTCAGGAACCTGTTTTTGAAGCACAGACCAAGACGAAACTCGGCTCCACACACCTGGCACCGAACAAAGCCGACGGCACCAACGACAGTCCCGTACTCAAGACATATGTGCTTGACATCCTGAAACGCAACCTCGACAACTATCTGCACATGAACGCCGCCACTGCCGACGCCATGCTGCAGAAGATAATCCAGAACGAGAAAGAACGCAAAAGCATTGCCGGCATCAAGAAGATTGCCCGCGAGAGCAGCAAGAAAGCCAGTCTGAACAATCGCAAACTCCGCGACTGCCACATACACTACAACAGCAACCATATGCGCCGCCTGGAGACCACAATCTTCATCACCGAGGGAGACTCGGCCAGCGGAAGCATCACCAAAAGCCGCGACGTGGCAACACAGGCGGTCTTCAGCCTACGCGGAAAACCGAAAAACACTTACAGCATCAGCAAGGTAGAGGTCTACAAGAACGAAGAGCTCAACCTGCTGCACAACGCCTTGGATATCGATGACGGCATGGACAACCTACGCTACAACAACGTGGTGATTGCCACAGATGCCGATGTCGACGGGATGCATATTCGCCTGTTGCTGCTCACATTCTTCCTGCGTTTCTATCCAGAATTGATACGCACAGGTCACGTATATATCCTGCAGACACCTCTGTACAGGGTACGCAACAAACAGAAGACCACCTATTGCTACACTGAAGATGAACGTATTGCAGCCATCAACGACACCCCCAATGCCGAGATAACACGATTCAAAGGTCTCGGAGAGATCTCCCCCGACGAATTCAAGAATTTCATCGGCAAAGACATCCGTCTTGACCCTGTGCTGCTGCACAAAGACTTCGACACCCACGGAGTACTGAGTTTCTATATGGGCGAGAACACCGTGGAACGCCGCGAATTCATAATGGACAACCTGAGAGTCGAGGACGACGAATCGATAGTTGTCGCATAAAGAAACTTTTTGAAAAAAAATTTTGCACATTAATAGAATCTTGCTATAATTGCACAAAATTATTCGGAGATGATTGATCATAGAAACCGTAAGAAAAAACTGATTATCAGCTACAAGAACTTACCCGAAGAAGTTCGGGAACTATTCAAAGAAGCTTATCCCGACGGATACAAAGAGTATTTGCAGAAAACCATCAAGCCCAACGGCGAGCCGATTTTTGTGGTGCCGTTGGAGACTGACGACACTTCTTACATGGTAAAATTCGATGTCAAGATAGACACCGCACTTGTCGAGGAAGACCTGGACAAGGACGTCTACGGCAACGACGATGACAGCAGCGAGACCGAATTTGCACCACTCTCAGAGGCTTTGGATAAAGAAAACGGCGGCGGACACACCGTCGGCAAACTGCAACACGGAGCCTATGAAGAAATCTTTGAAGGACTGCCGGAAGATAAGAAAGAATTCGAGATGGCCAATGAGGACATTGAAGATGAATATGGCGACCGTCCCGACGAAGATGCCGACGATTTAGACAGTTACGTCGACGGCGAGGGTGACGATGACGACGATATTGATGACGACGACATAGAACCCGACGATGACGAGCTGCTTGACATAGAGAACCTGCTCGAGGAGGCCGATGCCGGCGAAGGCATGCTGCGTGAGCCCAATCCTCCCGAGGAGAAACGCGGACGCAAGAAAAAGAGCGAGAGTGCCGCCATCGCCGCTGTGAAGGCCGTACGTGCCACAGCGAAACAGGCAAAAGCGGAAAAAAGCATCAAGACAACGAAGACAGCCAAAGCCCCCAAGGCCCTGAAAGCCCCGAAAGTGGAGAAGGCTCCCAAGATTGAGAAAGCCCCCAAAGCGGCAAAGACCGCCAAGGTGACAAAAGCCATAAAAGAGACTCCTGTGGCAAAGGCAACGAAAGTGGCGAAAGTGACCACGGTTACGAAAGTGGCGAAAGCCACAAAGGTGACGAAAACCGCCGAGAAGAAAACCGTGTCAAGTCCAATAGCAAAGAAAACGACAAAAAAGAAATAAACTTTGAGATGAGGTGTGAGGTGTGAGGTATGAGGTTTTATTTAGTTGACAAATAGTTAACGTTAAGGTTAACGTTAAAGTTAAAGATAATTATGGAGAACAACGGATGCCGTGGTAAAGGCATCCGTTGTTTATTTCTGGACTCTTTTGACGACAGTTATTCGTAGAAATGCATTTCGGTAAGGTACTTGAACACCGGGTCGGTGAGCAGATACCGTGGTGGATGACCTTCGGCTATCTGACGGCGTATGTAACTCGACGAGATATCCATTGCAGGGACATCAATTATATGTACGTGAGGATGCTTCGACAATTCGTTGTATGTATCTGAAGCTTCATCATCCACAGCGTTATTGGGCCGAGGGTATACATACAGGTTGTAGTTCTCCAGGATATGCTCGTAGTTTCGCCAACGGCGGAAATTCTCCAGATTGTCGCCACCTATAATAAGCGAGAACCTTTTATCGGGGTACTTGTCGGAGAGATGAGCCAGTGTCACGACGGTATAGGATGGTATAGGCATATGGAACTCCTCATCGCAGGCACGCATCCTGTAATTGTCGTCAATGGCGGCACGGACCATCTGCATACGGTGGTGGTCGGCAAGCAGAGTCCTGCGTTCCTTCAGTGGATTTTGAGGCGACACCACAAACCATACCTCATCCATATCGGTAAGTTCGAGCATGGAATTGGCAACAATCATATGACCGACATGTATCGGATTGAAAGAGCCGAAAAAAAGACCAATATGCTTCACAAGGAAAGAGTAAAATCAACACCTGCATTGATTCCCGAGACCTCACACGGCAGTCTCAGAAATCACGCACTGCTAATAGTATTTGTACTTGGAGACAATGCCGATATGGCGGAGTTTGTTGCCACGGAATGTGTAAATCTGTCCCACCTCACCGGCACCGCTGATGACTTTCAGAACATTGATATCGGCAATGTACGATTTGGGAAATCTCTTGAAAATGATGCGGAAAACCTCTTCCTTGGACATACCGACGCGGACACCGTTGTCAAGCACGACCTCGGGATCGGTAATCTTGCCGGAAATCATCTCGACACGACCGGTAGTGATGGATCGGTACATATCAAGATAGCTGTCGTCGAGGCGACGCAACGTATTCACTGACACCGTCATAGAATCGAAATAGCGTTTGTATCCCGACTCGCGGTACCACTGCAGCTGCGTATTGGTGATATACTGTTCTACATTTTCCCATTTCCCGATAGGATATATCACATAGTCGGCCAGAGAGTACACAATCATTGTATCTGCCAACACTTTGATGTCCTTGACCATGTATTCAGGCTTGGAGTATGTCATCATACGCATAGCCTTGGCACGTGCACTGACCTCCTGGGCCGACAGGGAAGCCACTGACAGAACGAGGGCAAAAAGCAAGTATATTTTCTTCATCTTTTCAAACTTTACCGATTCCATAACGAACAATGACGGAATATATTTTATAAAAACAAAATATTTTCTTCCGCAGAAATAAAAAGAAAACTCCTGATTCGAAAAAATGGAGTATCTTTGTATCTACAAACAACAATCCGACAGGAGCTACAACATATTTAGTATCAAAATAAAGCATCGACCATGAACTATGCCAACATCATAGCTGAACAGTTAAATCTCGGTGTCCGTCAAGTTGAGAAGACCATAGAACTGCTCGAATCAGGAGCCACAGTCCCTTTTGTGGCCCGCTACCGCAAGGAGGCTACAGGCAATCTGAACGAGGTGCAGATCACCGCAATACGTGACATACTTATAAAACTCAAAGAGATAGACAAGCGGCGTACCGCCATATTGCAGAGCATCTCCGAACAAGGCAAACTCACAGCAGAGCTGCAACAGGCCATAGAACAGGCTACTACGATGACCGAACTCGAGGACCTCTACCTGCCCTACAAACCAAAACGCAAGACTCGCGCCACCATGGCAATAGAGAAAGGGCTGCAACCCCTTGCCGAGGCATTGATGAAACAATACCAATGCGATGTCGAGCAACTTGCAATGAAATATGTCGATGCCGAGAAAGGTGTCGAGGACACCGCTGCCGCACTGGCAGGAGCCCGCGACATCATAGCCGAACGAGTGAGCGAGGACATCAGTGCCCGCAACAAAATACGCAATATATTCCGTCGCAGCGCTGTGCTGAGTTCCAAAGTGGTCAAAGCCAAGGAGGAGGAAGCCGAGAAATTCCAATCGTGGTTCGACTGGAAAGAGAATGCCATGCGGGCTCCCTCACACCGTATCCTCGCCATGTTCCGCGGTGAGGAAGAAGGTTTTCTGAGAGTGAAGATAGCCCCTGAGGATGACGGACCTGCCATAGAGGCATTGGAACGACAGTTCGTGCGTGGCAACTACGAGTCGTCGCAGCAGGTGGATACAGCCGTCAAAGACAGCTACAAAAGGCTTATAGCGCCGTCGATAGAGACAGAATACTACAATATCCTGAAAGAGCGTGCCGACAAGGAGGCCATAAAGGTCTTCGCCGAGAACCTGCGTCAGCTGTTGCTGGCATCGCCTCTTGGCCAGAAACGCACCCTCGCCATAGACCCTGGTTTCCGCACAGGATGCAAGGTCGTGTGCCTCGATGCACAAGGCCAGCTGATACATAACGAAACCATCTACCCTTTCACGTCGGTACGCGAAGAACGTGCCGCGGTGTCCAAACTCGAAGCTCTCGTCGAAGCTTTCAAAATCGAGGCCATAGCCATTGGCAACGGAACGGCTGGACGCGAGACCGAAGAAGTTGTCAAACGCTGTCGCTTCAAGAGCAAAGTGATTGCCGTGATGGTCAGCGAAAACGGTGCATCGGTATACAGTGCCAGCGATGTGGCACGACGTGAGTTCCCTGACTACGACGTCACCGTACGCGGTGCCGTAAGCATAGGGCGACGCCTGATGGACCCTCTGAGCGAACTGGTGAAGATAGACCCCAAGAGCATCGGCGTCGGACAGTACCAACACGACGTAGACCAGACCATGCTGCACGACAGCCTGGAAGATGTAGTGATAAGCTGCGTGAACAGCGTGGGCGTAGAGTTGAACACCGCCAGCCGCGAACTGTTGTCGTATGTCAGCGGAATAGGTCCTGTGCTTGCAGGACGCATCGTGGACTACCGCAACAAACGCGGTCCATTCCATTCACGCAAAGAGCTCATGCAGGTAGAACGCCTTGGCGACAAAGCCTTCGAGCAATGTGCAGGATTCCTGCGTGTCCGCGAGAGTGAGAACCCATTAGACCGCAGCGCCGTACATCCGGAGCGTTACGCACTTGTGGAGCGTATGGCAGAAGGTGTGGGGGCTTCGGTTGAAGAGCTGATGAAAGACAAAGAGTTGCGTTCGAAGATAGACATAAACCGTTTTGTCAGCGACGACTGCGGATTGCCGACGCTGAAGGATATAATGAAAGAACTCGACAAGCCAGGACTTGACCCACGAGCCAAATTCGAAGTGTTTGAATTCGACAAGAACGTTACACGTATCGAAGATTTGAAGGAAGGCATGGTGCTGCCCGGAATCGTGACCAATATCACCGCCTTCGGAGCCTTTGTAGATGTCGGAGTGCATCAAGACGGACTGGTACACATCTCCCAGATGGCCAACCGCCGTGTCAACGACCCCAACGAGGTGGTACATCTACATCAGCATGTACAAGTCAAAGTACTTGAAGTGGATTTGCGACGTCATCGCATATCGCTGAGCATGAAAAACATCTGACAGTATATCTCTGTTTGGAAGCACTCTGTCGACCGTAACACTACAGTTCCAGTCTCAGCACACGCATAGGGCGTGATGAACCTGAGAGGCCTTCGTCCACACAGGTCTCGCCAGTGGCAACAAAACCGCATTTCTCCATGACACGTCCCGAAGCAGGGTTGTCAAGGAAATGACTGCTGATAAGAGATGTAATGTCGGTTGTCTTGCGGATATGCCCAATCATCAACTTGAGGGCCTCGGTGCAGATGCCTTGGTTCCAAAAGGGCTTCCCCACCCAATAGCCTATGAGAGGTTCCCCTTCCCGTGCCGGGAGATTAGTATCAGAGGCGGAGAGATATCCCATAGCACCAATAGCTTCTCCCCTCTCCTTCAATACGATAGCCCAAGTAGTATCATTATTGAATATGGTATGGATTATCTCCAGACTCTCTTCTACGCTCTTATGCGGCGGCCAACCGGCACGAGGGCCCACCTCGGGGTCAGAAGCATATTTGAACAATGCCCCGGCATCGCTATCGCACCATGGGCGCAGCAGTATTCTATTTGTCTCCATTGTCATCTCTTTGTCAGGTTTTCCTTGCCTTTGTGTTGTGGGCATGTACCTATGAACAGGGAATATCGTCAGCTTCTTTCACTGCCACTTTTGTGCAAAAATGTCTCGCCCAGCACACACCAGCGTACCACAGGGATGCGGCGGAGAATCTCGCTCAACAGAGGCGACAATGTGAAGACCGCGACGATGAGGATAATATACATGGCCAGAGGAGGCAGGGTTGTATATATTTTCATCATATAGCCCAGACTGGCTATCACCAGATAATGAACCATATAGATGTTATAACTGGATCGTGTCATATATCGTGCAAAAGCACCCGTGCAGTCGAACTTGGCCTTGAACCATCCCATCATGGCGAGACACATAAGCCAGCCGTAGAGACAGTTCAGCGGGCTGCCGAGATATTGAGGCGTAGTGTTGTCCTCGCCAAAAGTTGCAGCGACCAGTACAGTCCCAAACAGCACTGCACATATCATCAGCGGCAGCCACAGCTTACCCATGATATCCTGCACATGCTCATGGGAGAAGAGATAATAGCCCAGCACGAACATGACAAAGTAGAAGACAGGTTTATAGAGATTGTACAGCCCGTCGGCAGATTCCGGCCTTGGCTCAAAAATCAAAGTCTGTTGCCCTGCCCAGAACAGAATACCGAGCAGAATAACAGGCATAATGCCGGCTTTCCCGCACCAGTTGTAGAATTTGTCTTTGGCATCGATTTTCCTGACCAGAAGCAAGACAAGCGAGAAAAGCCACAGATCCTGTACGAACCACAACGGGCCTATGCCGCTGACAGCCCATAAGAAAAATTTCACAGGCTGCTGCACAGCGTCAAGCACATCGTTTCCCGCCACTTGAGTATTGAAGTAGCCCGTCATCCAATGAAACACCAGCAAGCCTATAGTGGCAGGCACCAGCAACTTACGTGTGCGGGCCTTAAACCATTCCCCGCCGCTCCGTTTTTCCAAAGCATAGCGTGCACTCACCCCTGCCAAAATGAACAGCAATGGCATAAACCAAGGATAAAGAATGTACATCAGCAAGTCCTGATACTGCGGTCCGTCGCCGAAACCGCCAATGCCGCCGAAAACGCCCTTGTTGTTGAAGAAATAGACGACATGGTATAGCAACACCAGCAGCACAGTCACCCATCGCAAGTTATCTATCCAATTTTTCCTTTCTGTATTCATGGTTGTCATTTAACATTATCACAAAGTCATCATATATATTTCAGTCTTTTTCGCAGCTGTCTACCCACAACGTATCACCCGAAAGACCGGAATCCCCATACCCTACAGTCCCCGACACCTGTATAGAATCGTTGTAAAAAGTCTTTTTGGAGTAGTACTTTGTGACAGCGAAAAAGGAGATTACAGCCATCACCGCAGCAGGTATCGCCACCAACAGGATATCTGAAAGTATCTCACTTGATGAATTGTTTTTCTTGCTCATTTCTGCAGGAAAAGTATTTACAATAAAAACTCACAGTGCACTATGCACCGTCACATGAAAGCAATAAAAAGCCTCGGGTTTAATCTATTATAGTGATAGATTTTATCTCAAACAGCACCGGGGGAGTGTTTCGCCACCCTGCCTGAGAAATAGAGACGGTACCTGTAACCTTCACTCTGTGATTTGCATAAGCCGAAGCAAAGTCCTTTCCCATGGGTTTGTCATAAGAACGCAAGGTGAAATCACTGCATACATCTAAATCATCAAATATCTCATCAGGATCAACATACTGTGTAATATTTATTGGCTTATCAGTATGTACAACGAAATTCAGAAATTCATTGTCGGAATCCGTTTCACGCCATTCACTGACGATTGGATCATTATCGTCGTCGCCATATGCATTGACAATCCACATCTGCACAACGCCCTCGACGGTCATTGTCTTTTCATCACCAGGGGCAACGGGATTCGATGTATCGTCGGCATCATTAATTGTATCTTCATCAGCAGCCTGAACAGATGAGTTACATGAAATCTGCCCCATAGCCAATACTAAGCAAAACAGGCAGAGAAAGAACGGAAATACTTTTTTAATCATATTGTATTTTTTTTGTTGGTACTATATTCATTTGGATAATCCTCTATCATACATTCCAATACAGAATTGTCATTTCTGATTCAACAGTGCAAAAATACAAAAAAAATATTGATTTAGTGTATGAGAGGTGAAGTATGAGGTATGAGGTGCGAGGTATGAGGTATGAGGTATGAAGTGTAGACTCAACGTCTATAAAAAAAAGGATGCAAGTACCCCCGCTTGAAAAAAATAGTCCTAATTAATTCCTAAGCTTGTTCCAGATTTTTTGCTCCAAACAGTTGGGCATCAGCTTTATCAGCAGTGGCAATATGTAATTAATAATACCCGGCTTGATAACTTGACGATTGCACAACATACCGCGAAGTGTCCGTTTTACAAGCCATTGCGGTGTACGGATAAGGCCTACGGCTTTACCCAGTTTCATCAGACGCGGCTTCATACTGTAGAGCGGTGTAGCCACTGCGGCTGGCTGTACGGTAGTAACACCGACGCCGTAGGGTGCCATCTCGTAGTACATCGACTTGGAGTAGCTCTTCAGGTAGGCTTTCGTGGCCGCATATATCGTTATTCCTGGGGTGGGCAGCTGGGCGGTCATCGACGACATGTTGACTATATATCCCCTGCGACGTGTCTTCATAGCTTCGCCAAAGAGCATAGTCAGCCGAGTGGGGGTGAAGACATGAAGGCGGAGCATTGTGAGGGCTTTTTCCTGCGTAGCGGTGTCTATCTCGTGGAAGAAAAAAATGCCGGCATTATTGACCAGAATGTCAATTTCGAGTTGCCGCATCTTACAATAATTCCATAATTCATCAGCCGCCGACGCGAGTGAGAGGTCCATATAGAGACCCCACGATTGCACACAATACTTCTCGGTCAGCGTTCCAGGCAACGATGCAAGCAACTCTTTCTGTACAGAAACCATCAATATGTTGCAGCCCTTTGCGGCCAGCTGTTGACAATATTCCCAGCCCATCCCCGACGTGCCGCCTGTGACCAAAGCGTTATATCCTCTGATGTCTTTCATTACTTTACTGTAAAGTAACACATTGCTTTCTTTTAATGCTGGACGGAAACGGGTAGGCCCGGCTGCGAGAGGTAGAACATGTAGAGGATGACGGGGCTTGTGCCACGGTTCTCGCCGTGGTGAACGGTGTCCACCATCTCCACTATGGCCTCACCCTCGTGTACCACCTTCTCTGTGCCGTCCTCGCTGACGATAGTCAGCTCACCCTGCACCAGGATGCCGAAGTTCATCACCGGATGGTGGTGCCAACCCAGCTTTTGACCGGTGGGAATTTCGTATTTCATCCCCACAATTTCGGGATGCCCCTGCAAGTAGTCGGGCAGCGCCACTCCGTCCCAGCTCTGACTTGTGCGTATCAGCTCGGTGGTCTTCACAATGGGGTTGTCTTTTTTAGCGTCAGGCAGCAATTCACAAATTCTGTCTTCTCGGATGACCTTCGGGACTGCTTTGCCAGCCAGCACCAGAATTTTCTTGCCATTGCGGTAGATATGCAGCTGGCGCGAGCGTACCACCGCCGTTAGTTCCGGGTCGTCCTGCATCGCCAGCCAGAGCTGGTGGTATTCGCCGTCCTCCTCGAACAGCTTCCTCCGCAGGTGCGAGCACATATTGGTTGTGTCGATAGTCATCATATAGTTGTGTTGTCCATTACGTTACACATTTTTTACATCAATGCATCTCCCTGGGTCAAATCCGTTCACTCGATACTCGGCATAAGACACATAACCCAACTGATTAGAGAGAATCTGGGTGTCGCCAATCTGTGCTTCAATATTTCTATGCGAGTGGCCGTAAATCCAAAAGTCGATGCCTGACTCGGCAATGTAATTGCCGAGTTCTACTGTGAAAGCACCATTGATGAGACTATCACGGAACTCCGGTGCGGTGCACAATTCTGTCGGCACATGATGAGTGAGCACTATCTTACACTTCGCACTACTCTCCGAAACAGCCTTCTTCACAAAACGTAGGCAGCGTTCATGCTCTTGATTGAATGTATCGGACGAAAGTCGGTAGCCATTGTGTCGAATGCGGTAGAAGTCGTTCACACCCCCCTCGGTCATGTAAGAGTTTTCGGGCTTGATGTATGCCCAAAGGGTGGAGACAATAATATCTACACCACCAAGATGTACTACACTGTTATAGTAGGCATGCACATTCGAACGAATTTGCTTGCAGTAGCCGTCGGACATGGTGGCGAGGTCGTAGCGTCCGTAGAAATCATGATTTCCAAAGCATACAATCACTCGTTGATAGTGTCCCGCGGCCCAATCCCAGAAAGCATACCGCGAATAGGTGTCTTCTTTTGAGTCGGGAAGGTCAAGATAGGCGGTATCGCCCGCAACGAGCAGTATATCGCCCGTCACCTCCAACGGATGCTCCGCAAGATAAGCCCGGTTCTCGGGAAACTCCAAGTGCAGGTCGCTGACAAACTGTATTTTCATAGTTCAAGTATCTGTGCCATACGGCTAAACGCACGATAGTATAACATATAGTTTCGGCTGTCGGAGACATCCAGTAGGTCGTTCAGCAGAGGACTTTCTTCGTTTTTCTTCAACTCCTCGCACAACATCTTGGCATAGAAACGACGGTGCTCATCGGTCAGCATCCCCTTCAGGTCGGCGGCCATCCATTCTGCACCAGCCACGATGACATCGAACTGCTCTGCATTGACATCCACCTCGGGCGGCAACCCATTGTGTGCCAATGCATAGGCAACATAGACGTTTTGCAGCAGAAAAGCCATATCGGCAGCGTCTTTCTTGGTCTTCATCCGTCGGTCGCACCAGGTGTCGAGTTTGATGAGGAACTGACCGCTGAGCGACGCCAGCCGGAAGGCGAAGTCGCCGTCCACCGTCACCTTGTCGGCTGCCCGCATCACATCCTCGAAGCAACACACCGACATCATGGGCGATCCCTCGGGAGGCCACGCCACCTGGTCGTCTTCCGCTATTGCACCGAACGGAACGATGTCGACCTCAAAACGCAAACGGCCATTGTCTCCCAGATATATGAAACGCTGTTTCTCACGGGCTTTCTCGAAATGGTTCTGCAGCAGTATGCTTGTCAGCCGCTCGTACTGGTCCCAATCCTTGAGCATTACCGCCACATCCAAATCCATCGTGCGGCGAGGAGCATTGGCCACCTCCAGCAGACGCAATGCAATGTCGCGTGCGGCCGCCCCCACCACATACACCTTCGCCCCCAACTGTCTATAACAGCCGTCCAGTGCCTGCAGCGTCTCTGCCAGCAGGCCGTTCTGCAACAACTCTCTATGAATGTGGTATTCCATAGTTATAGCAGGGATTTGATGCGTTCTGCCGCCTCACGGCAGCGGTCATCCTCAGTGGCCAGCAGGTCGGCATACACCACCAGCAGCGGCGTACCCTCGCTTTGCCAAAAACGTTTGTAGACGAATATCTCGCCTTGAGGAGCCGGTATCATCCGACCTGTGGCAATCAGGGCGTTGGCATTGTCAGCGGTGTAGATGTCCCATCGTTCGGGTCGCAGGTAGCCATCCAGCAGGGCCGCTGCCGGCTCGCCGCCCCAGCTCAGCGTTTCTGTCAGTCGGATCGATTGCCACTGCTCACGTACCGCAGGCGAGAGGAAGGTGAATCGGCTGATAAAGAGCCTGGGTTTCAGCGTTTCGGCATAGCCTCGTACCCAATGGTCAATCAGCGACTGACGTTTGCGAAGCAGGCGAATCTTGCCGCCGTCGACGATATAACCGCGATTGGCGAGGTCGGTCAGGGTGTTGTGCACCGTCCCCACGGAGACACCCGCTACAGTGGCAATTTCGCGGATGGTTTTACCCACATTTACTTTGTCTTGAAGCAGGTAGAAAATAATCTGAGCCTCTGTTTTCTGCATACATTGTTCATTAATCACCTGTTGTTCAAAAATTTTGAACACGTAAATATTTTGAACAACTACGCTGCAAAGATACATAAAATAAATAAACTACGCAAATGTTTTTACATTTTTTGAGAAGTTACTCTAATTATTTCACATCATCCCTTTAGCTCCCCCTCTAACTCCCACTTCTATCCATTTGAAGGCCAAAAACCGAAAATGTGTCACCTGATATTTCCTTACTTTTGGTGTGGGGCAGATGTCTGTCCCTGTGTCCCACCTTTCACCTGCATTTTTAAATCATTGTCCCAGCAGCCGGTCTAGTTGTGCTTGTAGTTCTTCGCGTTTAGGCAGGTATAACTGATAGCGTGCGGCAAACAATTGGTTTGTGATGCCTTGTAGGGCATATTCCATCAACAGCTCATCCTTCTTTGCCCCAAGCACAATTCCAATTGGTGGGTTGTCATCTGGCTGGCAGACCTCGTTTTTAAAATAGTTCAGATAGAGGTTCATCTGTCCGATGTCGCTGTGCTTTATTTCTGACCGCTTCAAATCGATTAGCACATAGCATTTCAGGATGGCATGATAGAACACCAAATCAACTTTGAAACGGCGACTACCGATAGGAACGATATATTGTCGGCCGATAAAGGCAAAACCACGACCCAACTCCAGCAAGAATTGCTCCATGTGGGTCTTCAATGCAACTTCCAAGTCTTTCTCCTTGTATCGTCTCTGACGGGGGAACCCTGCAAACTCCAGCACAAACGGGTCGCGAATGATGTCCGCAGCCGACTGCACCTGATGCCCTTCGTTCGCGAGAGCCAACACACCCTCTTTGTCCGTGCTCAGAGCCAAACGCTGGAACAGCGATGAATTGATTTGCCGTTTCAACTCTCTTACCTTCCATCCCTCTTTGACACACTCCTTTAAATAAAATTGCATCTCCAACGGGTCATCGCATTTAAGCAGTTCAAAATAGTGACTCCACGTCAATTGGTGAGACAGTGTCTCACTTTTTGGGAAGGTTAGATAGAACTTTCTCATATAGACAAGATTAGACCGGCTGAATCCCCTCCCTCGCATTCTGGTCAAGTCTTTAGCAAGGTTCGTGATTAGCTGTTCACCATAGCGAGCTTTGGCTTTTCCCCCTTGCTCAAACTCCACGATGTACCTACCCGTTGCCCAACTTGCATCAAGCAACTCTGTGTTCACGGCAAGAGCAGCATTCCCTTTAGCCTTATCCCACACATCTGAAATAAGTGAGACAAGTCTCACATATTCCGAGTCGTCGGTTTGCATAACATCTACCTGTGCAGTTGTCAATTCTTTTGCCATATTTTGTATTTTTCTTTTATTTTCAATAACGTCGTTATTTCATTTAATATTACATCAGTCACTAGCCCTAAAACATTCTCTATCTAATAGTATC
>JAGADZ010000062.1 GCA_017613375.1 Bacteroidales bacterium
GTGTTTGAAAAGACGATTTCCCACATAGCGGACAAGATAAGACTTTCCAATCTGCCTGGCACCATTTACCAACAGAATTTTGTCGGGTTCATTGGTCAGGAAATGTTCAATATACTGTGAAAATTTGCGCTCTAACATATCCTTTTCTGATTACTGAATTGCGATGCAAAGATACAACTTTTTTACAAAAATACCACTTATTCCGTTTTTTTACATCTAAAAAATACCACTTATTCTGTTTTTTGACATCAGAAATATACCACTTATTCTTGGTCACCTTTTGGTCACCTTTTTGACGTTTTCTTGGATTGTACTGGTATTTGTCATTTTGACCCCGAAAGCGGTCCTCCTGTGATTAGAAAAAAACTTGTATCTTTGCAAAAAAAATTAACAATAAAAAAAAATATTATGGAGAATTACAATTTAAAACTCACATCCAACATTATTGCAGGTTATTTAATTGCAATGGGCATTATATTTTTTCTTTTTACCTGTATTATGGTGTATCTGTATGACGACTTTTTATTTGCCATATTCTTATTATTTTCGATTCCTTTTTTGATATGGGGATTTGTGGCAAGAGGTCGCAAATTCATGTGCAATAATGAAGAATTTGAGGTTGTCGGTTGTGCGGAAGAAGTGAAAGATGGATATGATCCGATTAAAGTCAAAACACCCCTGCTGACGCTAAGATGGGATAACGTCAAGAGTTATACTTATATGGCAGGTTATGCTGGTGGATATATTATTGTAAACACTTTGGATGAGAAAACATATCGCATCAAAGTTCACTATTTGAATGAAAACAATATTTTATCCTTCAAAACTGGATATCAGCTCATCTTAAAACAATTTGAATCAAAATTCGGAACGACAAAGGATGTTTCCGAACAAAAGAAAAAACAAAATATCTGGGTTATAGTTGCCTCTGTATTTATTATCTTGTATTTTATACTGAAGTTTATATCCAATGTAATATAACTAATACACCCTGTTTGTTGCCACATATTACCTCAAACTAAGCAACACTGAATAATTTGGCCGTTGGCTACGCTGACGGCCAAAATTCTTTTCTATAGGAGACATACAGTATTACAGAAGATGGAGTCTACTGGAATATCAAAAAACAGCCGCGGATTTGGTAATGCCGCGGCTGTTTTTATCTGAATTATCGTCGCTTCTATTTGATAAGGAATGAGAACTTGTTGAAGTTCTTTAGTGCAATGCCTGTACCACGGGCGACAGCACGCAAGGGGTCTTCAGCGATGTGAACCTTCAGTTTGGTCTTGGAGCTGATACGCTGGTCGAGGCCACGCAAGAGTGAACCACCGCCTGCCAGATAGATGCCACTCTTGTAGATATCTGCAGCCAACTCGGGAGGAGTGTCAGCAAGAGTTTCGAGGATGGCCGATTCTATCTTGGCAATGGATTTATCCAGAGCATGAGCGATTTCCTTGTAGCTCACGAGGATATTCTTCGGAAGACCAGTAAGGAGGTCGCGGCCGAGGGTTTCGTAATCCTCGGGAGGATTTTCGAGCTCGGAGATTGCAGAGCCGACAGAAATCTTGACTTTCTCGGCAGTGCGTTCACCAATCACGATATTGTGCTGCTTACGCATGTATTCCATGACGTTCTCGTTGAACTCGTC
This sequence comes from Bacteroidales bacterium, assembly GCA_017613375.1. Lineage (GTDB taxonomy): Bacteria > Bacteroidota > Bacteroidia > Bacteroidales > P3 > Colimorpha. Next base: position 1,649 of record JAGADZ010000062.1, read on the forward strand.
GCCAGCGACACGGATGGATTTGTTACAAACGATGCCGCCAAGAGAGATGACAGCAATTTCTGCGGTACCGCCTCCGATATCAACAATCATGTTGCCATAAGGCTCGAGGACATCGATACCGATACCGATGGCGGCAGCCATAGGTTCGTGGATCATTCGGATTTCCTTAGCACCAGCCTGTTCGGCGGATTCGCGCACGGCACGTTCCTCGACATTGGTGATACCTGAGGGTATACAGATAACCATCCTCAATGCCGGAGGCATGAAAGAGCGGCTGATGTTAGTCATTTTGATAAGCTCACGAATAAGGTGCTGAGCCATCTCAAAATCAGCGATAACACCACCACGCAGAGGACGGATAGTCTCGATATTCTTGTTATTCTTACCATACATCTGTTGGGCTCGTTTGCCAACAGCGATAATCTTGTTCGTTAATTTGTCCTGAGCTACAATGGACGGCTCATCAATAACCACCTGATCGTTATAAATCACTATGGAGTTGGCCGTCCCCAAGTCCATTGCTAATTCCCTGTTAAAGAATGAGAAAAGTCCCATGTTATATTACGTTGATTTGTTTATTGTTGATACGATTATATTTTTTGATATGATAATACGGATAAAATGTTTTTTTGTTTCAAAATACCATGACAAAAATCGACCACATTTAGTCACAGAAGATTAGTGCTTAAAATGACGTTTGCCAGTGATGACCATGGCCATGCCGTTTTTCTCACAGTAGTCGATGGAGTCTTGGTCGTGGATTGAGCCGCCAGGATGGACTACGCCAGTAATGCCAGCCTCGTGAGCTATCTCCACACAGTCAGCAAAGGGGAAGAAAGCATCGGAAGCCATGACAGCGCCATTGAGGTCAAACCCGAAGGAACGAGCCTTGGCGATGGCCTGTCTCAGAGCGTCGACTCGTGAAGTCTGGCCTGTACCGCTTGCAAGAAGCTGTCCGTTCTTAGCAAGGACTATTGCATTGCTCTTGGTATGCTTTACAAGGATGGTTGCGAATGCCATATCGGCAGCCATATCGGCAGAGACCTTGGTGGATGTGACACTCTCCGTCATCTCATCGGCCTTGGGGACAACATTATCGCGTTCCTGAACAAGCACACCGTTGAGTACATTGCGGAACATGGTGTCCTGCATATTGAAGTCCTTACGTTTCAATATGATGCGGTTCTTTTTGCCACGCAGCACCTCAAGAGCGTCGTCATCATAGTCGGGGGCTATGCAGACTTCGAAGAATATTTTGTGCATTTCTTCGGCAACATCCTTGGTGATTTTGCGGTTGGTGATGAGTATTCCGCCGAAAGCGCTGACCGGGTCGCCGGCAAGGGCATCTTTCCATGCATCGAGCAAGTTGGAACGGCAAGCCATACCACAGGCGTTGTTGTGTTTCAGAATAGCGAACGCCGTATCCTCGAAATCATCGATCAGGCTGCAGGCTGCGTCGATATCGCCGAGGTTGTTGTAGGAAATCTCCTTGCCGTTGAGTTTGTCAAAACAGGCATCCAAGTCACCGAAGAAGAAACCTTTCTGGTGAGGATTTTCCCCATAGCGAAGGGTATTGCATTTGTCGAAACTTTTCTTGAAGACAGGAAGTTCTTCAGTTTTATTGAAATGATTGAATATGGCAGTGTCGTAATGCGAGCTTACGCCGAAAGCATATGCCGCAAAACGATGGCGGTCTTCGAGCGTGGTGCCTCCATCCTGCTCGTTATAGAGTTTCAAGAACTCGGCATAACGGTCTACGGAAGGCACAATAACGACGTCCTTGTAGTTCTTTGCCGCGGCACGGATAAGAGAGATTCCTCCGATATCGATTTTCTCGATGATATCCTGCTCGGCAGCGCCTGAAGCCACTGTCTGCTCAAAAGGATAGAGGTCTACAATGACGAGGTCTATCTCTGGAATTTCGTACTCGTTGAGTTGTTCTCCGTCGGAGAACATGTCACGACGGCTGAGAATACCTCCGAATACCTTGGGGTGCAAAGTTTTGACGCGACCTCCGAGAATAGAGGGATAGCCTGTCAATGACTCGACTGTGACAGCGTCAATGCCGAGTTCCTTGATAAATTTGTAAGTTCCACCTGTAGAATAAATCGTAACGCCATTGCTATCCAAAGCTTTGACAATATCTTCCAAGCCGTCTTTGTAGTAAACAGAAATAAGTGCGTTTTTTATCTTTTTTGTATCCATTGTGTTAAATTATTGATTGCAAAACAATTATTTTATCTCACCACGCGTGTGAACACAGGGGTTTTGCCGTTGATGACAGAGACATAGACTTTTATCTCACCGGCAGGAGGCATATCGGGCTTGTCCTCACGAGGCAAGTCCTGGGCAACGAAGAGGTACTCCGTGCCATTGGGAATCTGTCGTGTGCTTACCGTCACTGCCTTGGCATGAAGCATAGGATATCCGTTAACAGCGGTATCAAAAACAGCCGTCTCTTCCTCAGTGACAGGGTGCTGAGCAGAGAATTCCACCAGTTGAGTGTACTCTCCCTCAAGGAAGCCGTTGGCTTTCAAGAACCAGTCAATTTCCTCAGGCACTGCCTCCATACGGGCAGCACGGACACCATATCCAGGAAGTATCTCGGCTTTAGGCTGAGCAGCAGCCATATCTTTGACACTTGACTCCAAACCGCCACTGCCGAAAGTGCAGAAAGGAACTATTTTCTTACCGCTCAAATCCACATTGCTTAGAAAAGCCGTCACCGGCGGAGCATATGTGCCGAACCAGACAGGGTAGCCTATAAAAACGACATCATATTTCGAGATATCAGCCTTAACAGGATTAATATCAGGAAGAACGCCCTGCTCTTTTTCTTGTTTACAACGATCTATTGTAGCCTGGAAATCATTATCGTATGGATTCACAGCCACAATTTCCTCAATGTCGGCACCGAGGCGATTGGCTATTTCTTCAGCCACAGCCTTGGTATTGCCAGTCTGTGAATAATAAAGTACAAGTATTTTCTGTGCCTCTTTTTTCTCTCCCGAGCATGCGGCAGTCATCGCTACAATCATTACGGCCAATAATAATTTTACTATTTTCATTTTATTCTGTTTTTTATTCTTTTATTTCAGTCTCCCATTTCTATGCCAACCCCCTTGGCTGTATGTACCAGACGTTCGTTGGGGTCGACCAGGTGCGGGTTGCGGACAGCCTCTTCGAGAGAGACGCCAATGATGTCAGGATGATGGTATGCCACCATCTGGCCAAAGCGACCTTCGAGGACGAACTCCATGGCACGGACACCAAACTCTGTAGCGAGGATGCGGTCAAAGGCTATAGGCGTACCTCCTCTTTGCAGATGACCAAGGATAGTGCAGCGGATATCGTGCTCGACTCCTGCGGCTTTCAAATCGGCAGCGAGTTTTTCAGCTATGCCGCCAAGTTTGATATGCTGGTAACCCACTTCGCCCGTCTCGGTACCCGTCACGCCACCTCCGACAGGTTTGGCACCTTCAGCAATGACAATGATGCAGTTGCCACGACGTTTGTTATAGCGTTTCTCTATCTTGGCTTTGATTTTCTGGATATCGTATGGTATTTCAGGGATAAGGCACACGTCGGCACCGCCTGCTATAGCCGAATGGAGTGCTATCCAACCGGCGTCACGGCCCATGACTTCCATTATGAAGACCCTATTGTGACTTGCAGCCGTGGTGACAAGTTTGTCAATGGCGTCAGTGCATATCTGGACAGCCGTCTGGAATCCGAAAGTGTAGTCTGTCATGGAAAGGTCGTTGTCTATTGTCTTTGGCACACCGACAATATTGAGACCTTTGTTGTAGAGACCCAAAGAGATACGCTGTGAGCCGTCTCCTCCGATATTGATGACTGCGTCAATACCCATATACTGGAGTTTTCGCAACATTTCGTCACTGCGGTCGGCCGTGGTCCATGTGCCGTCGGAATTCTTCACCGGCCATGCAAAGGGACCTCCCTTGTTGGTTGTTCCGAGGATAGTGCCGCCTTGAATCTGGAGACCTTCGACACGTTTTTCGTCGAGGATTTCTATCTCGGTAGGTTCACGCAGCACGCCGTTGAACGACTCTATGCACCCCACGACCTCCCAGTCATTTTCCTGGGATGCACGCTTTACAATGCCACGAATCACTGCATTCAGACCGGGGCAGTCGCCACCACCGGTAAGTACCATAACTCTCTTCAGTGCCATATTTCGACCGATGCTTTTTTTATCCAATAACAACTAATCACTGATTCTTAGTACTATAAAAAGAATCAGCGAACTTTTTACAGACCACAAAAATAGTTTTTTTATCCGAATAAACAAAGAGGTAAAGAAAAAAAAAGTTTATCCTCGAGAAACATATCCATCGAAACGTCACAGAGGGAAAAAAACACAGTGTTTGCTCTATTCTAAGGTAATAATATAATCACTGTGAGTTAACAAAAATTTCAAAAAATGAAACGTGCTCTTTTGAAAATGGTAGAACTATTCATTTTTTTACAATGCATTGATGTACAGATAAAAAAAGCGGTGATTATATTTATTCTGCCACCGCTTTTTTAACAGTAAGTTCCATGTGTGATTACATGCTTTGGCGAGAATTATGGCTGGCATCTGACTTCAGTATTTCATTCAGGAAGCAGAAGATACAAGCTGATAATGGCATAGAAATCATCACAACCGGCTTGATTAATTCCTTGACACCAATGGAGTTTATTGCCCATGAAATAGAATGAGACCATACCGAAGGTATCAATGAAACAGAAATTGACAATGCCAACAAAACATAAAACAAACGTCTGTCATCCTTCTTCCTGACAATTAGCAAGACAAGTACTCCTAAGTAGTATGCGAAGCCGCTCAACATCATGATGTTGAAAATCCAGTCGAAAATTTGCGGGAAGTCAACATCGTGACTCCTGAATGTAATTAACTGGGAGGTGGAACCCAGCCACCAACCGGAAGCGATAGCCAAACAACCTACGAAGCCTACAATACCAAACAGTCCTAAGACTATTCTTGTTATATGAATTGATTTGTTTTCCATTTTGATTATATTTTTGTCAATTGTGATACAATTTCATGACACAGTTCTGTCAGTTCAACCAGTTCTTCAATGCAGCACCATTCGTATACGCTGTGTACAGCCTGCTGGCCACCATAGATACATGGACCTCCAGGTAGACCCTTGGCCA
>JAGADZ010000063.1 GCA_017613375.1 Bacteroidales bacterium
GACGGAGAAGTGGCTAACAATAATGGTAACGACGATGATCCATCACTCTCAGACAATAAGGTCCCTACCGACGGCGAATCTCGTACCGGTCTTGCGGGAAATTTAAATAATGCTGACCCGGAACCTATTCCGAATTTCAACAATCCCAATACTGAACCCAATTTCAACGACCCTGAGCCTAATTTCAACGATCCTGAGCCTAACTTCAATGACCCCGAACCAGACCCGGATCCCAACCAATACCTGTTTAAGGTCGAGCAGAATCCATTGGCAAACAATGATGGTGAGATAAACGCAACGGGAGAGACTGACCCAATGCCTGTAGAACCGGAGCCTATAGTCGGTGAGAATGAGCCGATGATTGAGCCCGAACCAGTTGAGATGCTGGATGGCGAACTGCTTGACTCCGTCGAAATCCTTGGCGCAGAGCTTGACCCTGTAGATGAGGGTGGAGTATTCGCCGACAATCAGGATGCCATCTTTATCAATGTCGAGGAAGATCCGGAGTTCGGTTTTGAAGAATGGACTGATGGAGAGGTTACGTCGACAGACGTTGATGCTCTCTCTGCTATTGATGATGTTATCGATGACCAGATGAATCCTGACGGTATAGATGACAACCCTGCAATGAGCGACGATATCTTTGTATAATTATTAATTGATAATGAAAAAAGTATTCAGACTTTTATTGCTTCTGATTCTACTGACACCGGGAGCCTCTGCTTTCGCAAAGGTCTACCTGGTGTCGGTGGGCATTAGCGACTACCCTGGTACAGCCAATGATTTGCGACTCTCAGCAGGCGATGCGAGAGCCATGACACGCCTCTATCAAAATAAATCAGGTCTCGTCTACCGTATGTTGCTCAATGAGGAGGCTACTGTCGAGAACATCGTCTCCACGATGAGACGTGTTTTTGTTTCTGCCGGCGAGACTGACATTGTGGTGTTTTTCTTTAGCGGCCATGGCTATCCTGGCGGCTTTAGAGCATACAATGGACAACTTACCTATACACAGGTGCGTAACGCCATGTCGGTGAGCAAGAGCCGCTACAAGATGATTTTTGCCGATGCCTGCTTCGCAGGTGACATCCGTACAGGTGGACGTACCAGTGCCACGACAATTGCCGCCGCCAAGCGTGCAAATGTTTTGTTGTTCCTCTCTTCTCGTGGCAACGAAGTCTCATATGAACGAACAAGTTTGGGGAACAGTATTTTTACGGCTTATATGCTGAAAGGCCTTAAAGGTGAGGCTGATGCCAATCACGACAATGTGATTACTGCCAAAGAGCTTTTCATTTATGTTAATGGCAACGTCAGCAGAGCCACTTCTGGAAAACAGCATCCCGTCATGTGGGGCAAATTTGAAGATACAATGCCAATCATGACTTGGTAAAGAAAAAACAACTATTCAACAATATGGATAACATTGAATTAATCAAACTAAGATGCCCTTTCTGCAGCGCCACGCTTACCGTGAAAAAACGGGCTGACATTGATATGGACAAGGTCGCAATCACTTGTCCTGTATGTAAGGAGAAATCTCCTATGCGAAATTTCAAGAAAGCTGTGGACAGAGCTGCCGAGTCGACAGCTCTTCCGGAGATGGACACTATTAACAATCTCAAAGCCAAAAGCGCCATAGGTACACTGCGTGTCCTCCCTGCCGGACAGGTGTTCCGCCTGCATGAAGGCCGTAACGTGTTGGGACGAAAAACATCGGTTCCAAATGTGGATATCCCTATTGACACGATGGGCGGTAAACGCCTCAGTCGCCAGCATCTCGTTATCGATGTCGAGAATGTACCGGGCAAAGGTTATATGCACTATGCCTCACTATACAAAAAAGAGGTCAACCGTACACTTATCGGCTCCAACCCATTGGAATTCGGTGATAAAATTGTCCTTAACAACGGCGATGTCATTGCTTTGCCTGATGTCAATGTCATTTTCCAGATAGAGGATAATGACAGGACAACACTGCAATGAAATTGTGCTTTTCTTGATTGTGTAATTTAATATTGAAATAGAAATGAAATATAAAATAGATATACGCAGTATTTTTGAATTCGGTCAACGCAAAGATGACAAAGGCAACCCCCATCAGGAGGATTGCCTCTTTCCGAAAGAAGGACAGTTTAAGGACACTGACCGTCTTTTCTTGCTCTGTGACGGCATGGGCGGACATGAGGCTGGCGAAGTCGCAAGTGCCACAGTGTGCGAATCCATGAGCCAATACATCCTTTCAAAAACTCCTGACCCGGAAGGCTCTTTTTCTGACGACTGTGTCACTGAGGCCGTAGATGCCGCTTTTGATGCCTTGGATGCTGTGGACAAGGATTCTGGCAATATCGAGAAAAAGATGGGCACGACAATGACGATGCTCAAACTCCACGACAAGGGCGCGACAATAGCACATATGGGCGACAGCCGTGTCTATCAAATACGCATCGGCGATACTGCTACAGATACCAAAGTCCTTTTCTGCACTCGTGACCATTCCCTCGTCAACGACCTTATCGCTGTTGGAGAATTGACCCCGGAACAGGCCAAGACATTCCCTCAGAGAAATGTGATAACGAGAGCCCTGCAGCCTCATATGGAATGCCATCTCAAGGCAGATATCAACCATGTGCTTGATATTGAACATGGCGATTATTTCTATATGTGCTCTGATGGCATGCTTGAAAATATGGACGACCAGGTGATTTGTAACCTGTTCTTCAAATTTTCCAACGATATAGATTCCCTTGTCGACAAGCTTAAAGTCGCTACCGATGAGAACCGCGACAACCACTCGGCTATTCTTGTACGTATTCTTGATGTCATCGACCCTCTGACAGAGGAGGAACGCAATGCCATACTCAGTATGCAGATTCCTGCAGGACGTGAGGGCATAATTGAGACTTCTGACGATAATCAGGAAGGTGGTGATGATGAAATAGTCTCTCTTGATGAGCCTTCGGCTGAATCCGGTTCTCAAGACGATGATAACGAGGAGACTATGATAAGAATGCGGCAAGCCGAAAATGACAGCAGAGAGGAAGAAGAAGAACGGTCAGGCAATGGCAAAACATTTATCTTTATTATTTTTGCCATAGCTGTCATAGCTCTGATACTTCTTTTCTTTGGTCCTTTCAAAAAGAAAGAGACAAATCAGAACCCACAAAACAAGCCCAATGTGGAAAAACCGGAAAAACGCGGAGTGCAGACGCAGGCTACACCAAAAACCACAACCGCTCCGACAACTACTACCACACCGGCAAGAACCACCACCCCAAGTACAAATACTCCTGCAGGACGAAATACTAATAGTCAAGGAATAAGACCATCTGATAATAACAGTTCCGATGACAATACTAATAGTTCCAGCAGTAGCGATGGAGGTAATGGTAATAATGGAGGCAGTGGCAATACTGGTAATGAAAGCAATACTGGCAATGGCAATAATAATAGAGGAAATGTTGATAGACAGGTGCCTCAGACAACAACACCAACACCTCCAGCACCAAATAAAGATGCTAACGGATGATCAATAAAGAAATGATTTAATATTATTAATATTAATAATCTAATAAAAACGAGTGTGTCTGTTTCGAGACACACTCGTTTTTTTATTTATTGTTGAAGGTAAAGTCTTAAATCCAAATCTTACAACATCTCCTCAATGTCTTTCTCAAAATCCTTGGGTTCTGTAGTGGGAGCGAATCGTTTGATGACGGTCCCGTCGCGAGAAATGAGGAATTTGGTGAAATTCCACTTTTTGGAAAAAGTTGTATTTTTGCAACTCGAAAAATGAACAGATTATTGCGACATATTGCACCTTTTGTACTGTTGGCCACTTATTTGCCGATGGTTGTGCTTTCGTCTATGCACGTACATCATGATACGGTGGATGTGCACGACGACTGTCTGCAATGTGTCGGACATTTCGAGACGGCTCATCATCACGACCACGATTGCCTGTTTTGTACCTTCCTTAGCCTGAACTATTTTGGCGAGAGTACAGAACAGTCGACAGCCATTCTTTCCACAACAGAACGGTTTGCCACACCGACAGTGTCAATGGTGCAACAGTTTTACCATGGGGTGGCATCGATGCGGGCACCGCCTACGGCATAGTATCTTTTCTTTCCCATTATATATATTTTTTCTAGTATTTCTATTTTATAGAATTGCTAGAGTGTTTATCATTTAGCAATACAAAAAATGAAGAAAATAATTATAATAATCATATGCTTTTTTCCGTTGGTGACTCTGGCACAAAGTCACGGCGATACTATACGTCTACGCCAGGTGGTGGTGACGGCAACAATGCATGCCACTACGCGTAGTGAAGCCCCTACTGCTGTAGGTGTCATAGACGGCAGACAGATGGAAGCTGTCAGTGCTGTAAACCTAGGCCAAGCTCTCAATTTCAGCACAGGCCTGCGGGTGGAGAATACATGTCAGAACTGCGGTGCCAACGAGGTGCGTATCAACGGCCTCGGCCAGGCCTACTCGCAGATACTCATTGACAGCCGTCCGGTGAATAGTGCACTGGCAGGAGTCTATCTGCTCGACCAACTGCCAACGGTCCTCATTGACCGCATTGAGGTGCTACGCGGCGGTGGCTCGTCACTCTACGGTAGCAACGCCATAGCCGGTGTCATCAACGTCATTACCCATGAACCGCACAGCAACGGTGCCAGTGTGGGAAATTCTATATACTTCATTGGTGGCAAAAGCTGGGATTTTAGCAATTCATTCAACGCCTCGGTAGTCACTGATGACCGCCGTTCTGGTATTGCCGTCTTTGGTCATAACCGCAGCCGCGACCCGTACGATCGTAACGGCGATAGTTACTCGGAGATAGGGAAACTTAAAGCCCGTATGGTGGGCTTCAGAGGATACCTGCGTACCACCGATTTTTCAAAGCTCAACCTCGAGTACCACAACATCCACGACTTCCGACGTGGTGGTGACCGATTCGACCTGCCGTCGCCGATGGCACATATCTCAGAAGGTGGTGAGCATGACATCCATAGTGTTAGCCTCAAATGGGACTGGCTGCCCGCTAGCGGCCTGCGTCACGCGTCACTCTTTGCCTCAATGCAGCATATAGACCGCCAAAGCTACTACGGTGAGCGTGACGACAGCGAACCGATAGGCACCGCCTACGGCTATACACAGGATTTTACGCTCAACTACGGTACCATCTACAGTCGCCACTTTGACACACTATGGTTCATGCCCGCCGAATTCACCGCAGGTCTCGAGCATACAATCGACCGCCTGCAGGACCATACCCTTGAGAGTCCAGACACACTTTACCAAAATGTCGGCATTCTCAGTACATACCTGCAAAATGAATGGAAGAGCTGTCGCTGGAGCATCCTCGTCGGTGCACGTATGGACAAACATACTACAATTTCAATACCAGTGGTAAGTCCACGCCTTAACTTACGTTACGCCCCCAGTGACCATCTCGCCCTTCGTGCCAGCTATGCCTCAGGCTTCCGTGCTCCGAAGGTATATGATGAAGATCTCCATGTAGGTGCCGTCAACGGTGAACTATACAAAATAACCAATGCTCCCGGCCTCCGCATGGAACGGTCGTATTCGCTCAATGGCTCGGCAGACATCTGCCTGCATCTCGGTAGCCTCGAAGCCGATGTTTTGGTTGAGGGTTTCTACACCCGTATCAACGATGCTTTCGTCAATGAACTCTTATTCGACGATACCGTCAGCGGCTATATGCACTACGAGCGACGTAACGCCGACGGTGCTGAGGTGAAGGGCCTTAATGTGGAAATGACCATTTCGCCTATTGAGACTATGCGTTTTCAGTTGGGTGGTACTTGGCAACGCAGCCTCTATACTGGACAGGGGAAGGAATGGGACGAGGGTCAGTATGAATGCCGTATGGAGCGTACCCCCGACATCTATGCATACCTTACAGGTGTTTATATTCCCATAAAACGTCTACAGTTCACTGCTACCGGTACCTTCACAGGTCCTATGCTGGTGTACCACTACGAAATTGCCGAGGAATCTCCTATGGGTGGCAAACACGGTGGTGAAGGTCTTGTTCATCGAGTCATCACACCCTCTTTCCTCGACCTCTCCATCAAAGCCACATACAGCATCCCATTTAGCGAAAGCACACTGTTGGAAATTATCGTCGGTGTGAAGAACATATTAGACAGCTACCAGCACGACCTTGACAGCGGTCCCGAACGTGATGCTGCCTATATCTACGGCCCCTCGCTGCCGCGAACGTTCTTCTTTGGTGCAAAACTAATCATTTGAGTGATGTATAATCACTAATGTTAGGGATTCTCAATATTGCATATTATTCTTATTTTTGCAATGAGAAAAAAGTGATAATGTGCATATATGTTAATGCGTGAATGTTTATATGACAGATGCTTACACAATCAAGCAATAACACGATTAAACAATTTAACAAATGAATTTTGTTGGAATTATCATAGGGATGTCGGCCTTTCTGTGTATAGGTTTTTTTCATCCTATTGTCATCAAAGCTGAATATTATTTCGGCACACGTTGTTGGTGGGTGTTCCTGCTGGTGGCATTGGGTTGTATTGCTGGGTCGCTGTTTATGGCTTCAATAATTCCCTCAACAATACTTGGAGTTGTTGCCTTCTCAAGCCTTTGGTCTATTCTTGAACTTTTCAAGCAACGCGAACGTGTAGCTAAGGGCTGGTTTCCGAATAATCCAAAAAGGAACGACAAATGAGTTCTTTGGTCATAGGAATATTACTACCTTTGGTGGGTACCATGCTAGGGTCGGCATTTGTTTTCTTCATGAAGAAGGAGATTCCTGACCGGCTGCAGAAAACGCTGCTGGGCTTCGCCAGCGGGGTGATGGTGGCGGCAAGTGTATGGTCGCTGCTGATACCAAGTATAGATATGGCACATGAAAGTGTAATCCCTGCCGCCGTGGGTTTTCTGGCTGGTATTGCCTTCCTGTTGCTGATAGATGAGTTGACTCCTCACCTGCATGTCGGTGCTCAGAAAGCCGAGGGATTGAAGTCACGACTCTCGCGGACGATGATGTTGGCACTGGCTGTGACCATCCACAACCTGCCTGAGGGTATGGCTGTGGGCGTGGTCTTTGCGGGAGAGACTCACGGTCTGACACTCAGTGCCGCATTGGCAGTTTCTATAGGCATTGCCATACAGAATATTCCCGAGGGTGCCATCATCTCAATGCCTATGCACGCAGAAGGGAATTCGCGGATGAAGTCGTTTCTAATAGGCACGCTGAGCGGTGTGGTGGAACCCATCGGTTCTGTGGCCATACTCTTGCTGGCATCGGCTTTAGGATTGGCATTACCTTATCTGCTGGCATTTGCTGCAGGAGCCATGATGTACGTGGTAGTTGAGGAACTGATTCCCGAGATGGCTCGTGGATGTCATACAAATCTTTCCACAATTGGTTTCTCCATAGGCTTTGTCCTGATGATGGCAATGGATGTATTGCTTGGGTAATAAGATTTTTTAAGTGTTGTTTATTCTTCTTTCCACTAGGCATCTGTCATCAGGCAAAAAAAAGTGCGGATGAATGAAAAATAATCCAATAGTTTCAGAAAAAGTCGTACCTTTGCAATTGTTAATCTATGAATGCAGAATAGGGTAGTGGTTGTTGTTGATTGATTCTGACGTGTTTAGAAGGGGAGGTAGAGACGAGCAATTGATATATGGCATTTTTTTTCGAAATCTTGTAATTAAAAGAGTATTAACCCTAAAACAATTCATACAATGAAAAAAGTATTATCAATCATGATGGTCGCGATGTTCGCGATGGCAATGGTGTCGTGTGAGAAAGACGACCCAGAGGATAACCCTGGCGGTAACTCCAGCAGTGGAGAGGGTAGTGTAAGTATTACCATCGACGAGACGAGGGTAGACCAAGGTCTCGGTGTCGTTACATGGCATATTGACCTCAACAACATGAATCTGCGTACCTTCACTGAAGGTGGAAAGACCTACAGTTTCGGCATTTGCTATGTCGAGGATGGAACACCGCAATACTCAGATCAGGCGGATCCGGACAGCTGGACTGGATTAGAGAGTGTGAACAATGACAGCACTCGGCTCAACTTTACCTCCTACTGCTGGGTCTACCCACGCAAGGTAGCTCGGCTCTTCGTCTACCTCAGCGACGGCCAGTTCCACTACAGCGAACCTTTTGTCCTTGACCTGCCGTCAAATCCCGACCAGGGTGACCTCGGAATCGGCACCGCAGATCTTGTCGAAAGCACTGAAAGTTCGATTACCGTGACGGCACACATTACCGGCTCTGTCGACAACTATCTATGGCAATATCCGAACTATTCGTGCGGCTTCATCTGGTCGACTAGCGGCACGCCTACGATGAACAGCAATGTGATTGACAAGGGGCACAATGAGTATTTTGAAGCCACCATCAGCGGCCTCGGTGCCGGAACGGAATGCAGTGTAGCCGCTTGGTTGAAACTTACTCCTGACAGCCAGCCTATTATCAGCGATGTACGTACCTATTCACCTGGACAGAACAAATAGCCTCAGAAAACAGGTATAAAAAAGTCTGGCATAAAAATAGAAAGGTTACCTTTTGGGAAAGAAAGGTAACCTTTTTTTGTTGTTGTTTTTGTTTTGGTGACCCTTCGCTGATTCTTCGATGTCCCTTCGGAGGTTTCTTTATGTCCAATTTATCCATATAAAAAATAATATTTTGCATGTTCAAAAAAAAGTTTGTATTTTTGCAAATTGAAAAAACATACACACCATGTGCACATATAATATTTCTGTTGATGACGACGTGCTGGAGAAGGTAAAACCTGTGCTCCCAGACAACGAGGCGGTAGAGGCCTGGATGCAGTCGCAGATGGACATTCTATTGTTGCAACTTGCCGAGAGTCTGACCCACAAACCGAAGGCACAGGATGACATGGCTTCCCATGCTCGCAGAATTGCCAACATCCGTAAGTTATTCAACTATAAGCAGGAGAAAACAAACCACGAAGAAAGGTCATACTCCTCAGACCTGGAGGCCATACTTGCCATGCCGTTGCTCGACAAGGCCGAGGTCCCCGATGTGGTGCTCAGCCTTCTCGGTGCCGGAGAACCCGTGGCCGATTACGACCTGAACGCACGCGATGCATATCACCAATATTTGATGGAAAAGTATCAATGACACGTCTTTTTCTTGACACCAATATTGTGGTCGACCTGTTGGGCCGCCGCGAGCCGTTCTGCAACGATGCAGTACGTCTCTTTTCTATGGCGTATAACAAGCAGGTGTTACGTGAAGTAGTAAAGTTTTTCAGTGCCTCGGTAATTCAATATTTTAACTTCAAGATATTTCACTTTGTCGTTAAAGATATTCCGGTACAAATATGGTACAAACTTCCCGACATTTCTTCGGGCACATCCAGTTCCCCAAAAATGAAAATGTGTGATACAACTTTGTCCATTGTACCACACAGCTGCTTGGTTTTCCTGAGACAACCTGATTGGAAAGCAATAAAAAACGGGTGCAGAAAGCTATCCAGCACCCGTTTCAATTTGATTATTATCAGTCAATTACTTAACCTCTTCATAGTCGGCGTCTTCGACGGTGTCGTTGCCTGACTTGGGGCCTTGGTTGTTGGCACCAGGATTACCGCCTTGGAAGCCTGCGCCGCCCATGTTGTTGGGGTCAAAGCCTGCGGCACCTTGCGGACCGGCCTGCTGCTGTGCCTGGTACATTTCCTGTGAAGCGGCCTGCCATGCAGCGTTGATCTTCTCAATCTCCTCTTTTGCCTTCTTGTCGTCGGCAGCGTGAGCCTCGGCTTCGGCCTTCATACGTTTGATTTCGTCGTCGCTCAAACCGCTGGAAGCCTCGATGCGGATATTCTGACTCTTGCCGGTGGCCTTGTCCATAGCGCTGACATTGAGGATACCGTTCCTCACTACATTATTTCTATTTCAAAGGTGTTGCTTACTTGTGTGTCTTGTTTTTCAAGGTGTTCGCAGGCATACCACGGTTCCCCTTACGGGGTGGGTCATGGGACGCTCGCCCTGCAGGACGTGGATATCCACCTCGGGCTGGTTCGCTCATCAAGCTCGAGGGCCATAGCAGTCGGCAGAGGTGCTGAAGACCTGGCTCTTCTTGGTGGGGATGGTGGTTGTTCCTCACTGCATTGGTTTCGATTAAGCGGTGTACGGTTCCCCTTGCAGTGTTGGCGTCGATGAGCCTGGCCATCACATCGACTTACTTTTCCCTTCTGGCAAAAAAAACTTATGTCCGAAGAAAACACTATTGCTAAATGAAAAAAATGTGTATCTTTGCATCGTGAAACTGATGCAAAATAATTGCAAATACAAAGTGTCGATATTATGGGAACTGATTAAATAGCAACGATATGGAAGCTGTTGTAAAGAAAAAGAGAAATGCTCGGAAGATGAGAAAAGTACAGTATCTCCCCAAGTGCGAGTATTTGGTTCCAGATCCGTTTAATACAAGTAATTGAATTGAAACAGTATGATCAATAATGACATAAAGATATCGCTATCCAATTATTTCCAACATCAGCCTGTGGAACGGGCTTGGTTGTTCGGATCCTTTGCCCGTGGCGAGGAGACAGAGAATAGTGATATTGATTTGCTTGTTGATTTAGACCATTCACAGGCTGTGGGTTTGCGTTTCTTCGGGATGTGGAGAGAACTGGAACAACTGCTGGGGAGAAATGTAGACCTTGTCACCGAGAGTGGCCTTGCTGACTATGCCCGTGAAAGTGTAAACCGTGATAAAATAATGGTTTATGAGAGAGCCAAGTAGAGACAAAGAGCGTCTGCAACATGTCGTTGAGGCTGCTGATGTTGTTTTGGAATACAGTAAGGAAATGACCTTTGAGATGTTCACAAGCGACAAATTGCGTTATGGCGCAATCGTGTATTACACCATGATTATTGGCGAGGCAGGCTATATGTTGAGTCACGAATTTATTGAAAAATACAATGAGGCTCCGTGGGGCGACATCGCAGGTATGCGACACCACATTGTTCATGGTTATTACAAAGTTGATAACCGCGTACTGTGGAATATCATTAAGAACGACATCGCACCCTTGCGGGAGCAAGTCCAGCACTATCTGGACACCATAGATTGGCCACAATGGGCATCGCAACAAACAATCAAATAACACTGCAACATTGTTATTACAGCGTGAATTGAAAACAAATATTATGACATAAAACGTAGAAATATGAAGAAACCGCCTGAGGCTGTTTCGATAGCGCAGCGGAGAATAAATAATACATACTGAGCTTGAAGTGCTTGTTCTCCTGAATTGAAGACTGGTAATCTTAACGACTGGGAATAAGATAACGGAAAGTTCACGCGTTGGCGTGAAATGTTCGTTCCTTATTTAGTCAAAGGCTTTTACCAGTCGCCTAATTCAGAAATAAGGATTAATCAACAGACGAAGGTTTCGCGCCTTTTTCATGTCCTTATTCCAACATCGGCTTCCGGCTCAACGTTACGAAAGTCGAGCACAGAGCAAATATATTTGCTTTGTCGAGATGAAGTAACGTCATTGAAAATAATGGCTGGGAGCCGAAATATGTTTAATCATTATAAAACTGAAGAGGCAACAGGATAAAACGGCCATATAAAAAATGAAAAGAGCAATTACGACCTTGATTGCAGCGATGCTTCTCGGCCTCGCCTTTACCGCTTGCGAGAAAGAGGACACAACGGGAGGAACCAATGGAAGCGGTAATAACAATGGACCAGTCATTACAGACGATGACACGGGTATAGAACTCAACATGAGAAATGATGGTAGTGATGAAATATATTTCGAGACAAATTATATAGCTAACGATGGCTATACAAATTATGCCCTAGTTCACCTTGCAATGTCTTCTTCCAATAATTTTTATTTAACGAGAGATTATGGTAGTGTAGAGTATGATATTGCTCGTGTTGGCACCGTGGCGGGTATGTCCGCTATTACTAGCATTCCGACCTCTGGCTGGGTAAAACAGATAGCAGTCAATCCTGGTACAGGATACATTATCCGCTACAAAAGTCAAGGTTTCGGATACACATACGCTCGTCTGTATGTTAAAGAATGGTTGGTAAGTACAGGCGGTGGTATTATCGGTGCCACGGTTGTTTATCAAGACAAATGGGGGCAAGGCTCTGACGAAAGCTTTCTTGTTGGTACAAAATGGAAATATACCGATAATGAAGATGAAATCACATTGGAGTTTTTAACAGAGAGTAGTGGTACCTATCAATTCGATGACATCTATTATGACAACAATGATTTCACAGAGGACTTCACATATACCTATAGTAATACTAATGGGACAATTACTTTTTCTTCGTATGAGGTGCAATGGAACTTCCATTACGAAGGCAATCGTATTATAGTCACAACCGAAAACGGTGGATCAGCAGAGTTCATTAAGGTGTAACTTTGATAATATGAGGATAGCGGATTGATGGTTGCGGCGGTGCCGCAACTTGCTTTATTTGAGAAATATGTTTAATACAGCAGGCCGAATGTCCACAACGGAAATGCACTAAAAAATGCAATTCGGGTTGTTATAAATACAAAAAAGAGGACTTGCAATCGCCACTAAAGGTGCTTTTTTCTCCACAATAGGTTGTCGCAATATATTGTGATTTCTGATGTTTTACGGTTACTTTCACACATATCAAATGCCAAAAATCGCAATATGTTGCGATTTTATTTTGTCGGTTTCAAAAATAGTTGTACTTTTGCACCGAAAATCGCATTATATTGGTATTATGGATTTGAAAGAAATAGGACAGGCAATCAAGGCACGACGGGCAACGCTCGGTGTGAACCAGCGTACTGTTTCAGAGCTCTCAGGGGTGGCTATAAACACACTTGTCGCCATTGAACGGGGCGAAGGAAACCCGCAAATCACCACACTGATGGATATCCTGGACACCATCGGACTCCAGCTTGATGTGAAACCAAAAGTGATGGAGTATGAGACAATGTAAGGTGTATGTGAACGGCACGGAAGCCGGTTTGCTGACGGAAGAAGACAGTGGACAGTATAGATTCACCTATCTGGTCGGTTATGCAGGCAGGGCCGTCTGTCTTGCCATGCCCGTGAGGAGCGAGGCCTATACCTCCGACCACTTGTTCCCCTTTTTCTTCAATATGCTCTCCGAGGGCGCCAACCGCAAAATGCAGTCGCAGTTGCTACATATTGACGAGAACGACGACTTCGGCATACTGCTGGCTACAGCTCAGACAGATACCATCGGGGCAGTAACAATCAAACCTATGTGATAATGGAAGAATTGAAGTTTTGCCCTTCGACATTGAAGGAAGGTTTTAATACCTATTCTCCCGAGGCTTGCCGCAAGCTGTTTGGCGGAAGGCAAGTGTCGCACATACTTGATTTCGACAGCCCCAACAACGACAGTGCCGACTCGACCGACTATGCGGCCCATATCGGACGCATCTCGCTTTCCGGCGTTCAGCCCAAGGGGGCGCTTGTGCTGCGAGACGGAGTGCTTTCGAAGCCTGAAGAAGGTGAACGAGGGCAGTATATCTTGAAACCTGCCCCGGTATCCTACGCATTGCTTGAGCGCAAATATTGCCCTGCCAACGAGCACCTCACCATGCAGATGGCTTCGCAAGCCTACGGAATTGAGACCGCCCCCAACGCACTCTGTTTTTTCCGCGACGGTGAGGCTGCTTACCTTACCAAACGGTTTGACGTGGCCCCCGACGGGTCAAAGTATCCGCAGGAAGACTTCGCCTCTTTGGCAGGATTGACCAAAGCCAACGGTGGAAGCGACTATAAGTACAACATGCTGAGCTACGAGGACTGTGCCGACATTATACGCCGCTATGTCCGTGCCGCACAGGTGGACCTGCTGCGATTCTTCCGCGTGGTACTGTTCAACTACATCACGCTGAACGATGACGCCCACCTGAAAAACTTCTCCCTGATTGACCGAGGGGATGGCGACTATCGCCTCGCTCCAGCCTACGACCTCATCAATACAAGCCTGCACCTGCATGAGCCACGTATTTTCGCGTTGGAGAAAGGACTGTTCAAAGAAGGGATGCGCATGACCGACGTCCATACCGTTGACAGAGGCGACTTTGTAGAGTTCGGACGCAGAATCGGACTTCCCGACCGAATCATCAAAAGAGAACTTGACACCTTCGCAAAGGAATCTCCTCTCGCCTTGGAGTTGATAGAGCATTCCTTCCTGTCGGAAAACTTGAAGAAAGACTACCGATTATCGTATCAGTATCGCTGTTTCACATTGAAGGGGAATTGATACAGTCTTATGTGGAAAGCACAAAAAAAGAAAGGTCGAATGGAAATTACACCCTTTCGGGTATAATATTATGGCTTATTCAAGGAATACACCCTATCGGGTATAATACACAAAAAGAGGTGCAACCTAACGATTGCACCTCTTTTAAATATTCACGGAGTCTCCTTTTTCCGCGGTATTCGAATCCGCGGAGCGGTCGTTTCGACCGCATTGTCCGCAAGGGACAATTTCTCCGCTTCGCTATCGTAAATGTCCACCGGACATTTATTTCACCTCCTCGTAGTCGGCGTCTTCGACGGTGTCGTTGCCTGACTTGGGGCCTTGGTTGTTGGCACCAGGATTACCGCCTTGGAAGCCTGCGCCGCCCATGCTGTTGGGGTCAAAGCCTGCGGCACCTTGCGGACCGGCCTGCTGCTGTGCTTGGTACATCTCCTGTGAAGCGGCCTGCCATGCAGCGTTGATTTTCTCCATGGCACTGTCAATCTGTCCGACGTTGCGGGCGCTGTGGGCGGCCTTCAGCTCGTTGAGGGCGTTCTCGATGGCACTCTTCTTGTCGGCGGGCAGCTTGTCGCCGTAGTCCTTCAGGTTCTTCTCGCTCTGGAAAATCATGCTGTCGGCAGCGTTGATCTTCTCAATCTCCTCTTTTGCCTTCTTGTCGTCGGCAGCGTGAGCCTCGGCCTCAGCCTTCATACGTTTGATTTCGTCGTCGCTCAAACCGCTGGAAGCCTCGATGCGGATATTCTGACTCTTGCCGGTGGCCTTGTCGAGTGCGCTGACATTAAGGATACCGTTGGCGTCGATGTCGAAAGTAACCTCAATCTGCGGCACTCCACGCGGCGCTGGCGGTATGCCTGCCAGGTGGAAGCGACCAATGGTCTTGTTGTCGTTGGCCATAGGACGTTCGCCCTGCAGCACGTGGATTTCAACCTCGGGCTGGTTGTCAGC
>JAGADZ010000064.1 GCA_017613375.1 Bacteroidales bacterium
TCCTACCAATAATCCTGACGACTATATACCTACTCAAATTATTGCGGAATACTTTAGACATCTGGGATATGATGGAATCAGGTATAGTAGTTCATTACATAGAGGTGGTTACAATTTGACAATATTTGATACGTCTAAGTGCGAAGCCATATTTTCGACAGACCTCCGACTTGAAAATATAAAAATAGGACTTCGGCCAGCTATCGGTGCAGAGAATATAGATGGAAGATTTGAATATATTATTGACAATGTCCCAATGAGACTCGACCATAAAAGTGGAAAATTGGTTGAAGTACAAGTATAATCGTAATAAAATACGTAGAATGCCCTAGGATATGTTAAATTTGGCCTCATCTTTTGTTTTTTTCTGTGTTTTCTTTTGGCTATTTGGGGAGAAATATATCACTTTGCAATGATTTTGTAACATATTGATTATCAATGCTTTTTTGATTTTGCAACATGTTAGCAACATCCGCTGCTAACGCATTGATAGTCAGTTAAAGTCGTTTTCGAAGAGGTCAAATGAGACGCATAAGCTAAGACATAACAAAACACTATCAAATGGCGTGTAGCTCTGGTGAGTTACACGCCATTTGCATTTTATGGGTTCATGTTTTCTATGTGCTTGTTCTGCCTTTTTTTCCGGCTTAATCGGAATTTTTAGAACGGACGGGCTTGAAACCGGGCAGGTGGGAAGACTCTATCATGTTGTATTCCTCTGTCTTCATCTCAAGCTGAAGGCCCTGAATTATGAACTTCTCTACGAACGTCTGAATTTCATGGGTGTTGTACCCGTTAAAGGGCTTGTATGATATGACGTGGTCAGCGTCGGTCTCACAATACAGATAGTTGGGAACCTCCATCTCATGCAGTTGTGCCAGAATATATTTGGGGCCGAACACGTTCTGGGCACCGCTGTCGCTGCGTTTGATTTCAAATGCAACAGTGGAGTCACCGCTGCCGTGGAAGAACATCATGGGGCAGGGCTTACGCTTCCAAACGAGGTCCTTTTCATAAGTGATTATGGCACCTGCATATCCTATGTATCCGGCTGGCATCCATCCGGCCGGAAATTTCTTGGAATAAGGACCGCTATTGCAGATGTCATAAATGGACATCAGAGTTGTGATACCTCCTGCACTGGAGCCTGAAAGCATGATCTTGTCCATGTCCACCTTCCAGTCGGCAGCATTCTTAAGAACGAACGCCATGGCATCAGTAAGGTCGTCAAGAGCCATCTGAATAGCCTTATCCATCTCTTCAGGAGGAGCCGGATTGTATCCGTACTTGGTCAGACCCTTGCGGTAGTCAATGGAAATGACCTGGACCCCTATGTCGGTCAGATAGTCGAAACGGCCGTCGCGGCTTCCAAAAGCCCATCCGCCACCATACATATAAATCATGGTAGGAATCTTTTCGCCTTTAGTTCTGGACCAGTCGATATGCCTGTCCACGAACAGTGAATCCTGGCCTTTGACAGCATAAAGAAAGGTCTCCATGACGGGTTGCGCATTAAGCACGGTCACAAGCATCAACATAACAGTTGCAGCAATAAGTGTAATTCTTTTCATCTCAGTCGGATTCTTAGTAATGTTTGTTTGAAAATTCAGTTGTGTGTAAAATTAATGTTTTTCTGAATAGGTTTTAAATCGTTTGCTGTATATTTGTAAGAACCTGTTTAAATGTGTTACGTGAAGACGATTATTGGCTCTTTTTTCCTTCTGTCTTTATCCCTCTATAGCGAATGACGGAGGTCTTTTTTGACTGAAAAAAGAGGAGGCAAGAAATTCATGGAAACAAATTCAAACAGATTTGAATCACTGTTATTTATTACATTCATGCGAAAGAGAATAATCCTGTCAGTAATGCTGGCCATGTGGTTGTCAGCCATCCACGCAGTAGATTTGACCAAGGCTACGATAGTTTATGACCCGAAGGATCCGGCTTTGGCCGGACATGTGGCCGGCGTGCTTGCGGAGGATATAGAGAGGGTGTCGGGCATAAAACCTGAAGTCAATACAAAGAAAAGCAAGGGACTGAACGTGATTCTGGCAACGGCAAGGAACTCTAACCGGCACAAGGAGCTGCGCGGCAAGTGGGAGCAGTATGCCATAGACACTGAAGGTGACAATATCTTCATAACCGGATCCGATGCGAGAGGCCTTGCGTACGGCGTGTTCCACATAAGCGAGCAGATAGGAGTCAATCCCTGGTACTGGTTCGCCGATGTGCCGGTAAGCAAGAAAACAGATAAAGTGAAAGACTTTAAGGAGAACTATGTAAGTAAGTCTCCTACAATCAAATACAGGGGCGTATTTCTGAATGATGAGGATTGGGGACTCAAGACATGGGCCGAGAAGACATACGAGAAGGAACTTGGTGACATAGGCCCTAAGACATATGACAGGATATGTGAACTCATCCTCCGTTTGAAAGGAAATATGCTGGCACCCGCCATGCACTCCTGCACAGGCGCGTTCTACAGCCATCCTGAGAGCCAGGTGGTGGCTGACAAATGGGGTATCATGATCACCACCAGCCACTGTGAGCCGCTGCTGTTCAACAACGCAGCACTCTCAGAGTGGGACAAATCACGTGACGGCGAGTGGAACTATGAGACCAACAGCGCCACCATACTTAAGAAACTTGACGACCGCATACGCGAGACAGCACAGTATGACAACATCTACACTATGGGTATGCGCGGTCTGCACGA
>JAGADZ010000065.1 GCA_017613375.1 Bacteroidales bacterium
ACTGTCACACCGTGTATAGATTGGTATGTAATATCCTCGATTTGAAATTGAGTATGTTATTTTGTCTATCACTTCTTTCATCAAGGCTGTGTCTTCATAAATGGTACGGCGTGGACCGAGTTGGGGGAATGCAGCCTTCATCGCAAAGAGGCACAGTAATATAAGACATGTCTTTTTCATCTCGCTAATTGTTAGATTGTCTATTTTATTTCAAATGTATGAGGACGACAATCATTTTCATCTGCTGTTGTTTATTTTTTTTGCAAAGATACATTATTTTTTTAATTTCTTGAAAAAAAGTTTTTTTAGTTGCTCAGACAGTGCGTGTTTTGGGTGGGACTGCATTTTTTTTTTATCAGCTCGGGAAAAAGATGTAATTTTGCATCCTAAAACGGCATCCGCTCTATCGCTGGCATCGCAAGGTGCAAGAGGAAAGTCCGGGCAGCACAGAGTCACCATACTTCCTAACGGGAAGGGGCGGGCTTCGAAAGGGGCTCGTCACAGCAAGTGCCACAGAAAACAGACCGCCGGCCAAGGCCGGCAAGGGTGAAAACGCGAGGTAAGAGCTCACGACATGCACAGAGATGTGCATGATGGTAAACCTTATGGGCTGAAAAACCAAATATACCGACAGTTAAGGGTTGACTCGCCCGTTGTCGGGGGGTAGGTTGATTCAGGCAGCCGGCGACGGCTGTCGTAGATTAATGATAGAGGTTCGCTCCGCGAATACAGAACCCGGCTTACAGGTTGCCGTTTTTTTTATTTTGAATCACTGTTCATACGATAATATACTGTGAGGATAGAGCTTATTTTGTCACCGGTGCTTTATGACGGACGTGTCATGCAGAGCCACCACGCCACGGTGGCGGTGGATGTGTTGCGTGCCACTTCGTCCATATGTGCTGCATTCATGTCGGGTGCCGAATCCGTAGTGCCTCTCGATTCGCTTGAGCCCTTGCAGGAGTATTTGAAGAAGGGCTACACGGTGGCGGCAGAGAGAAACGGGAAAAAACTCCCAGGTGCAGAATGCGGTAATTCGCCAACGGAGTATATGTCAATGAATCTTGCTGGTAAGCATCTGGCATATTCCACTACAAACGGCACGGTCTCTATAATCAAAGCCAGAAACTCGGACAGGTTGTATGTCGGTGCTTTCGCCAATTTGACGGCTCTGGCAGAAAAGATAATGTCCAATTCTTTACAAGATTTGGTTATCCTCTGCTCTGGATGGAAGGGCGACCCGTCGATTGAGGACACCCTCTTTGCTGGAGCTCTGATAGACAGATTGCAGCATTCGGATATCGAGACGTTGCTGATAAACGATGCCGCTATGATGGCTGTCGACTTATGGCATTCGGCAAGGGGTGATGTGTATGGCTACTGCTCAAAGGCTACGCATGTACACCGTCTGCGTAATCTGGATTATGAGCGTGATATCCGTTGGGCTTTTCAGCTGGACAGCTGTCCTGTGGTGCCAGTGTATGACGTGAATACTAATTCTCTCGTTTTATGTTGATAATGCTTGGGCATGACGGTCATATCTGGAAATGTATCTGTATCGGTTTAATGATATTGTCGTTGACGTTTTCATCTGGCATCAAAGCTCAGGATAGTATTGCCCGGACACAACAGGACGGATGTTGCAGTGGGTTGTCTGACTGTTTTTTTCTGCCTCAGGGACCTGTGGCATTGACATCGTTGGCTTTTGGAACATCGACGCTTTTCTGGGATGAGGCACAGCGTCACAATTTGTTCTTTCAGGAACAGGTACAGCTATGGAGACGTGGCACTATGGATAATGTTTTTCTTCACTTCGACAATGTTACACAGTATCTCCCTGCAGCGTCGATGGTGGCATTAAAGTTGGTTGGGGTTCCTTCTAAACATGGACTAAGGGAGATTGTCCGCAACGAGGCTGTATGTTATCTCTCCCTCGCTGCGTGTGTATTGCCTGTCAAGTACGGCTTGGCTCTATTACGTCCTGACCGTAGCGGATATAACAGTTTCCCATCAGGGCACACGGCTATATCATTTGCTGGTGCAGAAATGCTGCGTCTTGAATATGGACAAACGTCGGTGTTGATTCCTATTGCAGGCTATACTGTGGCAGCGTTGACAGGATTTCTGCGTGTATATAATAATTGTCATTGGACGGGAGATGTCCTTGCCGGTATTGGTATAGGAATCCTTTTGGCAGATTTCTCTTATTGGCTCAATGACCGCCTGTTTGACCGCCGCAAAGAAGCAATGAGGGAATGTGGGAATGTGGGAATTTGGGAATGTGTTAATTTGTGAATGTGAGAATTTGGGAATTTGGGAATGTGTTAATTTGTGAATGTGAGAATTTGGGAATGTGTGAATCAAAAAAGTTAACGTTAAGGTTAAAGTCAAGGTTAAATAGATGTGGGAATGTGTTAATGTGGGAATTTTTAAATCATCAAATAATATCAACAATGTTAACGCCAATAGCACATATCAGAAGTCCGTATTCCGACAAGTTTGGTATCCCTCGTCAGAGCAATATCATAAGTGATGTCGTCTCTACGGTCGTTTTTGAGCCGGAGTTCCGTAATGTTGACGCCATAAGAGGGATAGAGGATTTTGATTATATTTGGTTGATATGGCAGTTCTCGGAGAATTTGCGTGATGGTTGGACTCCTACTGTCAGACCTCCGCGTCTTGGCGGAAACAAACGTCTTGGCGTTTTTGCCACACGCTCGCCGTTTCGTCCCAATGCATTGGGACTTTCTTCGGTACGGCTGCTCGGAGTGGAGCTGTCGCCTGTTGAAGGGCCTCTGCTACATGTGGGTGGGGCAGACCTGAAGGACGGAACACCTATTTTTGATATCAAGCCGTATGTCCCATATGCCGACTCACATCCGGATGCCCGTGGCGGTTTCGCTTCGGAAGCTCCTGAGGCAAGATTGGAAGTTTGTTATGATGAATCTCAAATCGCAGTGATTCCAGAACCCATGCGTAAGCCTCTCATGGAAATTTTGTCGTCGGATCCAAGACCGTCATATCATAACGACCCGAATCGTGTATATGGTTTCTTTTTTTGTGACCATGAAGTAAAATTTAAGGTATTGGATAATAATAGATTGGAAGTTGTTAATATATTTTAACATTTTGTTAACGCAGCAAAATAGGCCTGTTTTGTGACTTTAATATAATGAAATCGGAAGAAGCACAATTGGTGGAAGCATGTCGGAGAAAGGATCAACGAGCCTTCAAGCGTCTGTACGATTGCTATGCCCCTGTGATGTATGGTGTCTGTCTTAGATTTACGCGCTCGAAAAGCGATGCTGAGGATGTGCTTCATGACGGTTTTATTAAGGTCTTTCAAACAATTGACAAATTACGCGATGTCGAATCCCTTGGCGGATGGATTCGCAGTATTATGATTTTTACTGCAATTAATTCCAATCGCAGGAAACTCCCTATTGCGGAACAACACTCTGACAACGACTTGGAAGAGACGAGTGTCGTTTCTGCCGATGGTGTGTACGATTCTCTGGACAGAGATTTTATTCTGGATGCCATACAGAAGTTACCTGACCAGTACAGGCTGGTTTTTAACCTTTGTGAGATTGAAGGATATAGCTTGAACGATGTCGCTGATTTGTTGAAAATAGGACAGAGCACAGTAAGGTCTAATCTGACTCGGGCAAAACATAAATTGGCCGAGTTTTTAGGACCGTATTTATAAATGTAATTGTTTAATAACATAATGAGTACATTAAAAGAACGTTTCGAGGATTTCTCAGTAAAGCCGGATGAGAAGGTTTGGGAGAATATCAACAAAACACTGAACCATAAGGTTGCAGTTCGCAGATGGACCATCGGTGGTTCGGCTTTGGCTGTCTTTGCCATTGCCGCTGTCGTTGCTTTTCTGGGACCTGACAAAGGAAGCGAGAATAATCTTGTCGCAGAAAACCAGAATGTCGCTTCTGTAACTAATCCGCAAATTAATGTAACTGCAGAATCAGGTATTGTCGAAGCAACACCGGAATCTGAGACTCGGTCTGCTGCAGATGCTGCAGTCTTGGTTGCTGACAATACTCCACAGCTGAATATTAATCCTGCAGCCTCGGTCTCTGCACCTGTTCCGACGGTTGTCCAAAATCTACAGGCTCCTCAGCCATTCAAGGCCCCATCGCTTCATGTTGTTGCAGACCAGTCGGCTATGAGGGTTTCTGCACTTGATGTACCGGTGAGGAACAATGTTGTCGCACCTAATCTGGAGTCTCTTGACAACGATGGAGACGATGTTACTGCCGACAGCCCAGCTCCTGTTACGAAGCCCGCTCCTAAAGTGGAGAAGGTTAATCCTGTTACATCACAAGAAGAACTTGTCGTGTGGATTCCCAATGCGTTCGCTCCCGACGCAGTATCGGAAAGACCTGTTCAACAATTCCGTGTTGTCCCAAATAACGATGCCAATATTGTGTCATTTGAGATATTCATATATTCGCGTGCAGGACGTTTGGTCTATCATTCAAAGGACATCAACGCTGGTTGGGACGGCACTTTCAACGGACACGCTCAGCCTTCAGGCACATACACGTACATCATTGAGATTAATGATGCTACAAAGGGCATTCAGCATACCCGTGGCTCTGTTACACTGATACGTTAAATAATAAATTGATATTAATATTATTATGGGGTAATACATTTCTGTGTTACCTCATAGTTTTAATATAACCTCCACAAGGGATTCTTCTAAAACAAAAGGAGGTGCTTTGTTGAGCATCCCCTTATTGTTGAGCTTCGGACTAAAACCGCTATTCTACTCGGTGGAAGATTATTCCGTTTGCAAAAGTACGATTTTTTTTTAATCTACCAAAAATCATTTCTTAATGGAATATATGGATAGGGTGTCCTAAACCAATTCTTTGAATATTGTTGTCATCATGTCGGCGGCTTTGTCGGCGGCAAGAACCACGTCGTCTCCATCGTTGACACAATCCTCACCAAGGTCTTTGGCACAGTTCGTAATAACACTCATCCCAAAGATTTCCATTCCACAGTGTCTTGCCACGATTATTTCGGGTACTGTGGACATCCCTACAGCGTCGCCGCCTAATAGACCGTACATCTTATATTCTGCAGGGGTCTCGTATGTGGGCCCGGTTTCGGCTACATAAACTCCTTCCTTGAGATGAATACCTGTTTTTTTTGCGGCCTCATGGGCTTTGACTCTAAGTTGACGACTGTATACTGTTGTCATGTCTGGGAAACGGGGTCCCATCTCTTCTATGTTTTTCCCTATCAGGGGATTTGGCATAAAACTGATATGGTCGGTGATAATCATCATGTCCCCGACAGAAAAATCTGTATTTATCCCACCTGCGGCATTAGATACTAAAAGCCGTTTGACACCAAATCTGGAAAGAACCCGGACAGGGAATGTCACTTCCTCCATGGTGTACCCTTCATAATAGTGGAAACGCCCTTGCATGGCGACTACTTCTCTGCCATTAAGGTGTCCGAAAATAAGGTTGCCTTTATGGCCAGTGGCAGTACTTGTCTTAAAGTGTGGAATCATGCTATATGGTATCACATCTGCATCTTCTATGGCATCGGCGAGTTTGCCAAGTCCACTGCCAAGGATTATCCCTGTGGTGGGATTGTATGATGTGTGGTTGTGCAGATAATCCACAGCTTCATCATAAAATGCAATTCTGTTGTCCATGAGTGTGATGGTATTGAAATTGTTTGTTATATGGCTGATAGGATGAATGATGTTATCAAGACAGGTGTTGATAGAGCCGTTAAAGAAAACGACAACGTTATTTTCTTTTCAAGTTCTCAATTTGTTTCATTATTTCTGCGGCACGCTCATAATCTTCGTTTTCCTCGCATTTGTGGAGCATCTCTTCGAGCTCTTCTATGGAACTGTTCCCCGATAGGGTAGTGCCGATTTCAATGTCGTTGCTTTGTGGAGTGAAACCTGTCTCGCTCAAAACCTGCTCGGCAATTTCTATGTCTACAGATTGATGAAGTGCCAATACGACAGCGTCGCTCACACGTGCATCTATGGTTTTCTTGTTGAAGCCGTCGCTCACTATAAGCATTGCATAAAAGATACCCTCCTCGAAACGGTAAATACGAACAAGCTGCAGCGTTAATGCAAATTCTTCGAGGATGGATATTATCAATTCATAGGTCATGGGACGACGTGCCTTGCGCTGCTCCTGCTCCATAATAATCATCTCGGCCTCATGTTCGCCTATCATCACTGGCACCTTTTTGTCTCCAACAGGGTCGTAAAGCATCAACACAAACATTGATGTGTCTGTGAAGCCTTGCAACACTTCTATCGGATATACTTTCCTGAATTCCATTAATATGTTTGTTGATACGTTTTATGTATATGACAACGTTGACTCTCTTTACTGCTCTTGAAGATATTTCACCAGTTTTGCTACAGCTATGCCACGGTGACTGATACGATTCTTCACTTCGAGGGGCATCTCGGCAAAACTGACTGCAAACCGGTCGGGCATAAAAATAGGATCATATCCAAATCCTTCTTTGCCGTATCGTTCTGTAAGAATCACCCCGTCAACACGACCCTCGAAATATTTCGGCACGCCGTTCTCGATAAGGCATATCACTGTGCGGAAACATGCTTTGCGGTTTGTTTTCCCTTCCATTTCGGCAAGCATCTTGTTGATATTGTCGTCAAACGTACAATGCTCACCGGCATAGCGGGCGGAGAAAACTCCTGGACGACCGTCCAAAGCCTCTACTTCAAGACCGGTGTCGTCGGCAAAACAATCTTTCCCCGTACGGTCATATACCCATTGGGCTTTTTGTAATGCATTGCCTTCCAGTGTGTCGGCGGTTTCAGGGATGTCTCCGCTTAATCCTATTTCGTCCAAACACATTAGTTTTACATAGCCGGCAAGCATTTTTCCGACTTCTGTCAGTTTGTGCTTGTTGTTTGTCGCGAAGATGATTTCTTTCATATAGAGTTGATGGTATTTAATATAATAATTAACGGTAAAGTGTAAAAATAATTGCATTACATGATAAAAACAAGTGATTTATTCTTGTATTTATTTTGTCATGTTGCAAAAAATTCGTATTTTTGCCTCGTCATTGGTTCGCACGGAGTAGAGTGCGAATTGTTTAATTTTTTAACTTTAAAATATTTAAAAACAATACACGATGAGTAAATCTATTGCAATTTTAACAGGTGGTGGTCCTGCACCTGGAATGAATACCGTTGTGGCCTCTGTGGCTAAAACTTTTTTACGTGACGGGTATCGCGTTATTGGTCTGCATGGAGGATATTCGGCACTCTTTACCGACAAGCCTCGTATGCAGGATCTCGACTTCCTCACTGCTGACGAGATTTTCAACAAGGGTGGCTCGATATTGAAAATGAGCCGTTTCAAACCCACAGATGATGACTTCGAGAACCGCTTTAATCTTAAATTCTTTACCGACAATGAGGTAAAGCTTCTCGTGACTGTCGGAGGTGATGATACTGCTTCAACAGCTAACCGTATTGCCAAATTCTTGGAAAGCAAGCACTATCCTATCGCAAATATCCACGTTCCAAAGACTATCGACAACGACTTGCCATTGCCCAATAGCAGTCCCACTTTTGGATACAATAGTGCCAAGGCTCAGGGATGCGTACTTGCAACGGCGGTCATGGAAGATGCCCGTACAAGTGAAAACTGGTTTGTTGTCAGTGCTATGGGACGTTCTGCAGGACATCTCGCTCTCGGTATTGCCGGTGCCTGCCATTATCCAATGGTTATTATCCCCGAATTTTTTAATAAGTCGGAGATAACTGTCGAGAAAATTGTGAACATGGTGGTGTCGTGTATCGTAAAGCGTAAACTGATGGGTATCAACTATGGTGCCGCTATGATTTCGGAAGGCGTTTTCCATAGCCTCAGTGATGAGGAGATTGCCAAGTCGGGCATCCATTTCAGCTATGACGAGCATGGTCATCCTGAATTAGGAAAGGTTTCGAAAGCACATATTTTTAATGACCTACTCGAACGCAAGGTCAAAGAATTGGGATTAAAGGTCAAGTCTCGTCCTGTCGAGATTGGCTATGAGATTCGTTGCCATACACCTATAGCATTCGACCTTACCTATTGTTCGCTGATGGGTATGGGTGTTCACACGCTGTACCAACGTGGCGCTACAGGATGCATGGTCTACTGCGATCACCAAGGCAGCGTGTCGCCTCTGTATCTGAAAGACCTTCAGGATCCAGCCACGGGCAAGATTCCTCCTCGTCAGGTCAATGTTGACTCTAACAAGGTTATGTCTTATGTGAATGATATAATGGATTATATTACGCCCGCAGACTACGAGGCTGCCAAGAAGTATTTGCCGAATCCTGAGGAATACGACTTCAAGCGTATACTTAATTGGAATTGATTGGACAGTTTATGAATATGGGAACGGGAACTGTTTCCCGTTCCCTTTTTGAGGCTGTTTATTGCTTTTGAATTATTGCAATAATACTGGTAGGATATGAAAAGGACTTTTTTTGCATTAATTATTGCTTTTGTTTTTGTTTCTTTGACATCACCGACCTTTGGTCAGGCGGAACAAAAAAAGAAAAAGGATAATCCGGCAGCGTCTGCCAATACGTCATCTCGCAGTCTTATATCAAGTTCTTCAAACAACAACGAAAGAACAGCTGAGACTTTTGAAATTATCACGGTAGATGACGTTAGTTTTAAGATGATTTTTGTCTCCGGAGGCGTTTTCCGGATGGGATGTACATCCGAAGTGGAGCAATATTGCTGGTCTGATGAATATCCAAGTCATGATGTTACATTAGACGATTATTACATTGGCGAGACGGAGGTGACCCAGGACCTCTGGCAAGTTGTAATGGGTACTTCTCCGACAGGAGATGACAGATGGACTTACACCCTTGGATTGGGAGACAATTATCCTGCATATAGAATTAGTTATGAGGATGTCAAGGAGTTTATTACCAGATTGAACAGTATGACAGGCCGTACATTCCGTATGCCCACGGAAGCAGAATGGGAATTCGCTGCCCGTGGAGGCAATAAGAGCAGACATTATATGTACAGCGGCAGTAATAACATAAACGACGTGGCATGGTGTTTGGAAACAGCAGATGGTGAACATAACTACCCCGTAAAACAGAAAAAACCTAATGAACTGGGTATTTACGATATGAGTGGTAATGTCTATGAGTGGTGTTTGGACTGGTATGATGAGTATGTCGACCAAAGACAGGTAAATCCAAGTGGTCCAGCCTTCGGTGATGAACGTGTCTACAGAGGCTGTTGCGTTGCTGGCCCTCCGCGTAGCTGCCGTGTCTCTGACCGCAATAAGAACCAGCCCTCTTTCCGTGGCCAATTTCATGGCGTCCGTCTTGTAATGGAACCGAATAAATAACATTAACCTTAACATTAACTTTAACTTTAACATTAACTTTAACTTTAACTGGTTGTTTATTGGTCTAATAAGCTCAAAAAATATATCACAATAAGTAATGCATATAAAAAAACACATCTTGCCTATTCTGTTTGCGGTGCTTGTATGCTGTGCCATGCCGTCAATGGCTCAGCAGGGCAAGTCTAAGAAGCAGCTCGAAAAAGAACGTGCCCAAATTGAGGCAGAAATAAGGAGATTGAATGGAGAATTGGCTCGTGCAAAAAAGAATACAAGGCTGACAAATAGTCAACTTGCGGCTCTGAATAAAAAAATCAATGAGCGTAACCGATTGATAGATAATATTAATGGCCAACTGTCAAATATAGATGTCCAAATTACACAGATGAACGACAGTATTACAGCAATACAGTCGCGTCGACAAGCTCTACAGTATGCTTATGCAGCCACTGTCAGGTCTCTGTATAAAGAATACAACAATATGGATAGGTGGGTGTTGCTTTTTGATAGTCCGTCGTATAACCATGCCCTGCTTCGTAGAAAATATTTCAAACGCTATAATGAATACCGACTCCAGCAGGCAAGGGCAATAAGACAATGTGAACAGCAACTTATTGATGTGAGTTCTGAATTGCAGCGCCAAAAGGATGAACAGAATAATCTGCTTAGCATGGAGACGCGTCAGCGTGACCAGTTGACAAGAGAACAGCGTCAGAAAGAGGCTTCTGTAAGACAGTCAAGGGCCAATGAACGACAAATAGCTAACCAACTTAGCACCAAGGAGGCTCAGAAAAAACAACTCCAAAAACAGATTCAACGTATCATTGACGAAGAGGTCCGTCGCGCTGCAGAAGCCAGGGCTGCTGCCAATCGCAATGCGAACAGACCTGCTGCAAATAACCCTGCCCCGAACAAGCCGGCTCCGACAACGACAAATCCTGCAGTGGACAAAACTACTGCTGCCGAGGCAGCACTGTCGAACGATTTCGCATCAAACAAGGGTAAACTGGCATGGCCTGTGGTATACACGTCTATTTCGCGTAACTATGGTCGTTATACTCATGAGTCGGGAGGTGAGAATATGAATAACGGCATAGACCTTGTGACAGTCCAGGGTACAAATGTGTATGCTATATTTAAAGGCACGGTATCGCGTACTTTCACTTGTCCTAACGGTACGATAGGAATTATTATCCGACATGGAGATTATATGACCGTGTATTGCAACCTTGCGTCGGCTTCTGTGAAGGCAGGACAGAAGGTTAATACGCGTGCAGTCATAGGTACTGTGGCATCCGATGGCAATGGGCATGGAGAATTCAGTTTCCAGTTGTGGAAGGGACGTGAAAGCCAGAACCCAAGGGCATGGTTGCGTTAATGTGAAGGTTGAAAACTCTTCAATTCAGTTTTTTCTCCGTCGAAGACTGCGTAATCGCGGTTCTCGAGCCAGTTGCCTACATTGATATAGGTGGCATCGCCCAAGGAACGTACAATGGGAGTATGGCGATGTCCAAAGATGAAATAATCAAATAATTGTGATCCCGCTTTTTGCCGTTCGTCTTGTCGACGGACACAGAACTGATAGATGGCTTCTTTATCGTCGCCGAGGTAACGATTGTATTTCTTGCTATGAGAGTGACGACTTTTTGTGGACCAGCGTCGGGCTATGGAAAAACCGATTTTTGGATGTATGCCGGCAAAAAGCCACTGGCAGATCCGATTCCTGAAAAGATGTTTTAGGATGTTGTAACTTAGGTCTTGGTTACCCATACCGTCTCCGTGTCCAATTAGGAAATGTTTGCCATCAATAAACATCTCTTCAGGCTTGCTGTGCATATTGACACCTATTTCTTTTTGCAGGTAGTCGAACAGCCACATGTCATGGTTTCCGATAAAGAAATGGAATTCTACGCCGTCATCAGACATCTGTGCCATCTTGCCCAGAAGACGAGTGTAACCTTGTGGAACCACATACTTGTAGGTGAACCAGAAGTCAAAGATGTCCCCTAGCATAATGACCCTTTGGGCTTCGTCTTCAATGCTGTCGAGCCATTTCACTAACTCTGCTTCCCTTTGTCGGCTATCAGTACCGCTACCCAAATGGGCATCAGTCACAAAAAACGTCTTGTGGCGCATCAGACTATTCTATTATGATTTCCTGTCCCTGCTGCTGTTGCTGTTGTGCTAAAGCACGTTCGCTTCTCATTCGCTCCACACGTGTTCTGAAATATTGTGTATGAGGATTGTCGGGACATCTCTCGTTAAGACCTTCCAACACTTGTTCGAAAACTTCGAAATCAGACTGTGCATAGAATATGCGCCATTTCTGGTTGAATGGGGCATCAATGGCATAAAGTGTGCTGAGAGAGCCGCTGTTGTCGGTAATGAAGTTCAAGTACATCTGTTTGATGACATTATGCTCGTTTATGAATATCGAATCAGTAACCTTTTTGGCATCTTCATATTCATCTTTACTGAGGGTGCTTTTGTTCTGCTTGTCCTGTTGTGCGATATTGGCTATGACGTCGTTGGCTTCGTTGATATAGCTCACTATTTGCCACATGAGTCTTGATTCTGGTGAACCGTTTACAAGATAAGTAATCGCAAGTTGACCATATTTGCCACTAAGTTCAATCTTCTCACCGTCGTTGGGCAGGAGTACGATATAGTCATACTCGTTGCTGTGCAAGTTGAAGAATGTCTGGTATGTCATGTGACCTTCATATTTAAAATGACCTTTGCTGTCGCAGGGTATGGAGTCACAGAACTGAGCCCCGTTATCGGCTGTCATTTCTTCAATATAAAGCATTTTCCCTGCGGCATTTTCAAATGTCCCCTCTACTACGAAGGTCATCACTCCTTTTTTATTTTCCTTGTTGCCGCTGCAGGATGAAAAACCTATTGCGAACAGGATAATTGTCGTTATGTATAGAACTTTTTTCATTGAACTGTTTTTTGTCAAGTCTAAACGAGATAATTTTTTTTTTATTTTGTGAATTAAAAAATAGTGGGTTTTTACAGTGTCTTTCCACTAAGAAGCATTGCATCGGCTATGGTTAGTGCAGCCATGGCCTCAACTATTACAGCGGTACGAGGGATATGGCATATGTCATGACGGCCGCCAAGCATCACGGTCTTGATGTTGCCGTTATTGTCTATGCAGTGAGTCTCTTGTGGAACGCTTGACGCTGCATGGAATGCTGTCCTGAATACTATTGGCATTCCATTGCTGATGCCTCCTTGAATTCCACCGCAGTGATTTGTTTTTGTGCTGAAGTCGCTGTTCCATTGGTCTCGCCACAGGCTTCCTGACATTTTTGAAGATTCGAAGCCTGTGCCAATCTCGAAGCCTGTAGCTGAGGGTATTCCCATCATAGCAGCAGCAAGCATGGCGTTGAGTTTTCCGAATACTGGATTGCCAATACCGGCTGGCATATTGCTGATACAACATTCAATGATGCCGCCACATGTGTCGTTTGCAATTCTCTCTCCAGTTTCTACTATGTGGCTTGTAATGATTATGTCCCATTCCCGTAACAGCATTTTTGCCACTGCCCCTCCTGCAACGCGTGCGGCAGTTTCTCGAGCAGAGGCTCTCCCTCCTCCACGAGGGTCGCGGATATTATAGCGTGCATCGTAGGTATAGTCGGCATGTCCAGGTCTGTATACTCCTGCGAGGTTGACATAGTCGTCACTTCGTACATCCTCGTTGTGTATCAGGAATGCCAGGGGTGTGCCTAACGTCTTTCCCTCGTATAAGCCAGAAATGAACTCCACTTCATCAGGCTCTTGACGTGGTGTCCCGGAGACGATATCGTGTCGCCGGGCCATTTCATTTTTTAGTAGTTCGACATCGAATGATAATCCTGATGGGCAACCATCGATGATACCCCCTATGGCTTTGCCATGAGATTCTCCAAAAGTTGTCAGCCTGAATAATGTTCCGAACGTGTTTGACATTTATCAGTAAGCAATATCAATTTACAATTACGGGGAACCGTGCGGCGGTTCCCCGTATTGACTTATTTTACTATTTCAAGTAACTCCACTTCAAAGATAAGGGTCGATCCTGGCGGTATGTCTCCAATAACCTGTTCGCCATAGGCGAGGTTGTAGGGAATATAGAATATGTATTTTGACCCTACGTCCATGAGTTGAAGACCTTCTGTCCAACCGGGTATTACAGCATTGACGGGAAATTCCGCGGGTACGCCGCGGTCAACGCTGCTGTCGAACTTGGTTCCGTTTATCAAGGTTCCTGTATAATGTACTCTGACAACATTGTTGATGGTAGGCTTTTTGCCGTTTCCACGCTTCAATATTTTGTACTGCAAACCACTGGCGGTTGTATATACAGCCTTGCTCCTTGCGTTGTCTTTCAGAAATGCAGCACCTTCAGCCTTGTTGGTCTCAAGAGTTGCCATCATTTCTTGTTGCCGTTGCATCTGGTTTCTTTCGAACTCCATCTGGAAGCGTTGAAGCAGAGGATCCATGATGTTTCGTCCCCATGTGTTCTTGCCATGGAGTATGTCAAGCATGGACTGTGCTACAATCTCGATATTAATACCGAGTTTCTGTTGCTGCCAGTTCGTTACCAAATCCTTGCCAATGGCATATGAAGCCGAGTCGTTGAAAGAAGTCATCAGCTTGGGCTCATGGGTTTTCAGTTCAGCATTGGCTCTCTCCAGTTGTTGCTTATAGTCTGCCGCCTCACGTTCCATTTCGTTGTAGGCGTTGGCTCTCTGTTTCAACTGGTAGTAATATGCTTCATCAAGGATGGCTTTGCCGTTTCGGATAGTCACTTCGGGGTTCTGTGCCACTGCAGTAAGGGCACAGGCTAAAGCACATATCAATATGAGTGGTCTCTTCATAATCGATGATGTTAACTTTGAGAGGGAAAACTGTTTTATTTGTAGATTTTTGCTTTGGTGCCATCAAGAATCTCCTTGCCGCAGATTGCCAGAGCAAGCATCTCGTTTTCGCCTTTGTATACTTTCACTGGAGCAATCCAGTCAACACGTTTGGTGATTTCTGCCATCCAAGGTTTGCTGTAGGCAATACCGCCAGTGAGGAGAATAGCATCGACTTTTCCGTTTACGACAGCGGCCAGACGGCTGATTTCCAACGAGACCTGATAGCAGAAAGCATCCACTAAAAGTTGGCATTTCTTGTCGCCTTTGCCGGCACGGATCTCCACGTCGTAAGCGTCGTTGGTGCCAAGATATGCTACAAATCCACCTTCTGCGGTAATCATTTTCTTCACTTCAGCTTCGGTGTATTTGCCACTGAAGCATACCTCAACGAGCTTGCTGGCATTTATGCTGCCGGCACGGGTGGGGGAGAATGCTCCCAATCCGCACAGTGCACGGTTGACTTCGACAACCTTTCCATGGTTATGAATGCCGACGCTGACGCCGCCTCCCATATGAGCGATAATCATATTCAGATCCTCATAATGCTTGCCGAGTTCACGTGCATATAGTTTACCGGTCATCTTCTGGTTCAGACAGTGCCAGATAACACCTTCTCGATTCGGGTCAAGGTCGAAAACGGGATGTCCGCTGATTTTTGCCATGTCTGGACGCTCGTCAACGATACCTGGGTCTGCAATATAAGCGTGTGCAAGACCTATTTCACGCGAGATGCTGTCGGAAATCAGTGCTCCGAGGTTGCATGCGTGTTTGCCTTGAATACCTTCGTGACATTCCTGTTTCATTAGTTCATTCACTTCATAGGTGCCTGATTCACATGGGCGGGTAAGACCACCACGACCCATGACGATTGCAATCTCGTCAGTGCCTACGTTGTGGCGTTTCAGCATATCCATGATGGCTCCCTTGCGGTAGTCGAATTGGTCTGCTACTTCCTTGTATTTCTGTATTTCTTCGATAGGATGACTCAGGTTCTCAGTAAACACTTCTGTCTCTCCTTCGTAGATGGCGGCTTTTGTCGATGTTGCGCCAGGATTAATCACTAAGGTATACTTCCTTGTATTCATATGTATTATAATTTGTTTTTGCATTTTTTATTCGTTGCAAAATTATGAATTTTTTTGCAATAATTGATAATATTTTTCTGCTATCTCTCTAAAAATACAAAAAAAAATGTTGATAACAATGGTAAAATTAGTCTTAATCAGTAATTTATGTAATTAAAACTTTTTTGTTATTTTTTTTGCATACTAAAACGAACTCTTTTGAGTTATAATAAAATATAAATACGTTGAAACTAATGAAAAAACACATATTTGGTCTATTTCTTTTCTTCGTCTTGCTTTTTCTGAGCGATGCATTGCGTGCTCAGGCTCCAAACAACAGTATCGATACAGGGTTCTTTAAAGCTGTCGATGCTGCCAACTATGACAGCCTGCTCCATAACTTCTATATGCAGCAATATGCACGAACTTCAAATAACAGTATCCGCCGTGCATCACAATATTATGCTGAATTTGACAATATTCCTGATTCTGTCTTTATACAGCGTCTAAAGAAACTGCATATGGTGGTTCCAATGTCGTACAATTCTGATGTTAGAGCCTATATTAAAGTTTATGTCCGGTTGATGTCATACCGTATTGACGCTATGAAGGCTCTGTCAGACTATTATTTTCCGATGTTTGAAGAGACATTGGACCGCTACAATGTGCCTGAAGAACTGAAATACCTTACCATCGTTGAATCGGCGTTGAATCCTCAGGCTACCTCACGTGCCGGCGCTGCAGGCCTGTGGCAGTTTATGTATTCTACAGGTAAGACATATGACCTTGAAATTAATTCGTTGATAGATGAACGCAGGGACCCTTATAAATCGACTGTCGCCGCTGCAAAACTTTTGAAGGCTCTTTACAACATGTATCATGATTGGCATTTGGCTATGGCAGCTTATAACTGTGGCCCGGGAAATGTCAACAAGGCTATAGCACGGTCGGGAGGAAAGACGAGTTTCTGGGAGATTTATCCTTATCTGCCACGAGAGACACGTAATTATGTGCCGGCTTTCATAGGTGCCACTTATGTCATGAACTATTACCATGAACATGGTATTACCCCTGGCAAAGTGGAAATGCCATTGAAGGTTGATACCGTACATCTGCGTCGCGATGTGCATTTCTTGGCCGTGGACAGTGTCGTAGGTATCCCTGCCAGCCAGCTGCGTGATTTGAACCCTCAGTACCGTGCCGATATTATTCCGGCAAGTTCACATTCGT
Source organism: Bacteroidales bacterium (assembly GCA_017613375.1). Taxonomy (GTDB): domain Bacteria; phylum Bacteroidota; class Bacteroidia; order Bacteroidales; family P3; genus Colimorpha. The sequence continues at coordinate 16,622 of JAGADZ010000065.1, forward strand.
ATGCTATTTGTATTCCATCAAATAAAATGTCCCGTTTCATAAGTCTTGAGGATTCAGTGTATGCTGTCTCCAAGAGAATTATCTCCAAGAAAACAGACATACCAGTGTCAAACAATACGGTTGTCTATCATAAGGTTCGTAAGGGTGAGACATTTAATTCGATTGCACAGAAATATGGTGTTTCGGTGGCAAACCTGCGCAGATGGAATGGCAAGGGCAGAAAAAGCTCGTTACGTGTCGGGCAGACACTTAAAATATATCTTCCTATACGGGCTGACCAGAACAATACAAATCCTCCTGCAGGAAATACGACAACTCCCGCTCCGAATAATCCTACGGTGAACAAGCCCGCCCCCAATAAGCCTACACCTCCAAAAACACAACCGGCTAAGACTAACCAGCCAGTATACTATGTTGTCAAGAATGGCGATAACCTTTCCTCCATTGCAGCAAAATATCATACCACGGTAAATAAGATAATGAAGTTGAATAATATGAAATCTACTGTGATAAGGGCTGGGCAAAAAATACGTGTGAAATAATCTTCCAAAAAACGTTGCAATGGATTTCAAGAACAGTACTATATGGCGAATTGTGAAGAACAAGTATGTCATTGCTTTCCTGGTGTTTTTGGCGGTGTTCTTTTTCTTTGATGAAAACAATTTTTTTGTCACACGGTCTCTTCGCCGTGATGTCGGCAACTTGAAGCATACTCTCGATACGTTGCATCAGGGAATCATCAACGACAGCATTCAAGCAGAACGGCTGAAAGACAATATGGATTCAATAGAGCGTTATGGGCGTGAGAAATACTACATGAAACGTAATAACGAGGATGTCTTTGTGATAAACGATGCTGGATAAGGGTTCAGTCCTTTGATTCTATTGGCTCGAAATAATACATCTGATGAAAAAAGCAAGAGAAATACATGGCAGCAAGCGTCTGCTGTTTATAATGGCGACCATTGTGGTTTACGGTGTCATGATGACATCATGCAATGCCATCAAGAAGTTTCTAAACACACGTCTCGATGATGAAGATTATATAGTTGGCCAACTATATGCTGACGAGTATGTCACAGAACCTGCTGCGAATCCTACAGGTAGGCAGGATAACGCTGGGGTGGCAGGCTCAAAAACAGGAATTGAACTCAACGAAAAGGACAATCCAAAGCTCTATGAGGCTATTGACAGTTGGATAGGCACCCCGTATCTTTATGGAGGATGTTCGACAGATGGTATCGACTGCTCTTGTTTTGTGGGGAAAATATACAAGAGTGTTTATGGTGTCAATTTACATCGTGTCTCAAACGACATTCAGCAGGATGTTACTCCAGTAAAACGTGATGAACTTCGTGAAGGGGATATTTTGTTTTTCACCAATTCAAATGGACGAGTGTCGCATGTGGGTATATATCTCAAGGATGACATGTTTGTTCATTCTTCTACCTCTCGCGGTGTCTCTGTCAGTTCGTTGAATAACTCATATTGGCAAAAGCATTTCTATAAGGGTGGACGTCATAAGTCTGTGACGACGAAGTATAAATAGTTTATTCGACAAGAGTATTTAGAATATGTCTAAGAACAAGAATAAAGTTGGTGTTGTATATTCAACCAATCCTGATTTCGTTTATGAATATGAAGATGAATCTCCAATAGAGGAGACTCTTCCTCCGTCGCAACAGAAACTAAGGGTTACACTCGACCGAAGACAAAGGGGAGGCAAACAAGTGACTCTTGTTACAGGATTCATAGGCCACGATGAGGATATCGTCGCACTTGGCAAGATGCTGAAAACCAAATGTGGGGTCGGGGGAAATGTGAAGGATGGTGAGATATTGATTCAAGGTGACTTTCGTGAGAAAGTACGTACGCTCCTTTTGGCAGAAGGTTATAAAGTTTCATAGAATCTGTCACGTTTTTATACGAAAGAAAAAAATCATTACATAATTTCATTTTTCTTCGTATTTTTGCATTTTATTATGATAAATCAGGAAACCATACAACGCATTATGGATGCGGTCCGTATAGAGGATGTGATTGGTGAATTCGTTCAGCTGAAAAAGCGCGGCACCAATCATATTGGTTGTTGCCCGTTCCATAATGAGAAGACTCCGTCGTTTTCTGTCTCGCCGACCAAGGGCATATACAAGTGCTTCGGATGCGGTGAGAGTGGCAATGTTGTTGGATTCCTTATGAAACATGAGCATTATACTTATCCGGAGGCTCTTAAATGGCTGGCAAATAAATATAATATAGAGATTGAAGAGGAACAGCTGTCGCAAGAACAGATAGAACGAAATAATGAACGCGACGCTCTCTTCCATGTTTCAGAATTTGCTCAGAAGTATTTCCATAATCTTCTCTATGAAGATGAGATGGGTGTGGCTGTAGGACTGTCGTATTTCCATAGCCGTGGTCTTTCAGACAATGTCATTAAAGATTTTGGTCTGGGCTATAGTCTTGACGAATGGACGGCATTTACTGATTATGCCCGTAAAAACGGATATAGCGACAATGTCCTTCAAAAGACAGGATTGACCATTTTTAAGGAAGATGGCAAGTGCTTCGACCGATTCAAGGGGCGTGTCATGTTCCCTATATTCAGTGTCAGTGGACGCGTGCTCGGTTTCTCTGGTCGCATCTTGTCGAAAGAGAAACAGGCAGCCAAGTATGTTAATTCTCCTGATTCTGAGATTTACAACAAAAGCCATATTCTATATGGACTCTATCAGGCAAAGAATGCAATAAGCCGCCAAGATAAAGTCTATCTGGTTGAAGGAAATATCGATGTGATATCGATGTATCAGTCTGGAGTCGAGAATACGGTGGCTTCATGCGGGACATCGCTCACTATTGAACAGGTGAGACTGATGCGTCGCTATACCAAAAATGTCACAGTGCTGTACGATGGCGACAAGGCAGGAATAAAGGCGGCTTTCCGTGCGGTGAATATGTTGTTCGAGGAAGGAATGCATGTTCGTGTGGTGCTGTTCCCTGATGGCGAAGACCCTGATAGCTATGCTCAGAAATATGGCTCAACTCGTCTTCAAGAATTCTTAAAGGATAACGAGACAAATTTTGTCCTTTTCAAGACAAAGGTCTTGATTGACGATATCAAAGGCGACCCTATACGTAAGGCAGAGGTTCTTACAGAGATTGTCCGCACCATAGCCCTCGTGCCGGATTTGATGGAACGCACCGAATATGTTTCTCAGTGTGCATCGTTGCTTCGTATTTCAGAGCAGACCCTGCAGAATGAACTCGCCAAGGAGTTGAATCGACGTCTGCGTGCCACTGCGGCGAAACCGATAGCGACAAATGATAAAGATATACAGGAGATAATACCTTCAGGGGAGACTTCCCAGCAACTCGTTGTGCCGGAGTCTACAACAACGGTTATAAATCCTGCAGAATTCCAAGAACGTAAGATAATCAGTCTGCTGTTAAATCAAGGCAACAAAGTGTTGGAATATGAGACCAAAGATAATGACGGCAATATCACGGTAATTAATTATACTATCGCTCAAATAATTGTAGGAGACATCCTTAATGATGGATTGACTTTTGAAAACAGTACATATCTTGCAATCTTCAATGAGTTCGTCCGTCGTATTGAACGAAATGAGACTTCGTTTGATATGCAGTTCTTCGTAACACATCCGGACAGGGATGTGAGACAAATTGCCACATCTCTGATGATGGAGGATTACCATATCAGTGACAAATGGATAAAAAAACAGATAGCCGTCCCCACACCTGATGAAAGACTTCGCAACGATTTGGAGGAATCGCTACTGAACTTCAAATTAAAAAAACTGGATGTTAAAATCGACAATATTGACAGACAGTTCCCGTATGTTTCCACTGACGAGGATAAACTTGACTTGGTGTCGCAGAAGATGCATTATCTAAAACTACGTCGACAGATAGGTTCGGCATTAAACAGAGTGATTGTATAACAACGCAAAGACTTGAGACATGGACATCCAAAGTATAAAAAACAGATACGATATTATAGGCAATGATCCAAAGCTTGTTTTCGCCATTAACAAGGCTATTCAAGTCGCCCCTACAGATTTGAGTATTCTCGTCACTGGAGAGAGTGGTGTCGGTAAGGAAGTATTTGCACGCATGATTCATGACAACAGTACTCGTAAACATAAGAAATTGGTCTCTGTCAACTGCGGAGCGATTCCGGAAGGTACTATAGAAAGTGAGTTGTTTGGACATGTCAAAGGTTCATTTACTGGTGCAGACAAGGATCGTAGAGGCTATTTTGAAGAGGCTGACGGCGGCACTCTTTTTCTTGACGAAGTAGGGGAACTGCCTTTATCTATGCAGGTGAAACTGCTGCGTGTCCTTGAAAACGGTGAAATCATTCCCGTTGGTTCGTCCACATCGCGTAAGATAAATGTGCGTGTGGTGGCAGCCACAAATATTGATTTATTAGCGGCAATCCGTAAAGGTCATTACCGTGAGGATCTCTATTACCGACTCAATCAGATATCAATTGCAATACCTCCTCTGCGAGAACGTAAAGAAGACATAGTGTTGCTATTCCGGAAATTTGCTTCCGATGTGGCAGAGAAATATCAGATGCCACTATTACGTTTGGATGAGGATGCAAAACGATATCTTATGGACTATCCATGGTATGGCAATGTCCGTGAATTAAAGAATATTACCGAACAGATTGCTGTCGTCGAAAATGAGCGTGTTATTACCAAAGAGATTCTTCAAAATTATCTCAGTTATATTCCTGAACAGAAAATGCCTGTCCTTTTCCGTCAGGATTCTTCATCGACAAACACAATTACTGACCGAGAACTGTTGCTTAAGGCTCTTTCTATGGGGCAGATGATAAACGAGATGCGTTCGGAAATTAATAATCTTAAGCAGATTATTACTACAATGGCAGGTCACGGTATTGCCGTTGAAGATGGCTCCAATGGTGACCCTATTCTTATTGATAATTCTAACCTTCAGACGTTTCAACATTCCAGTATCCCTTCATTCCAGCATCCAAATATAGACTCGTTTTCGAATTCACAAAATGCCGAGGAGGTGGAATTTCAAGACTCTGAAATCGTTGAAGATGAACCTATGTCTTTGGAGGATAGGGAAAAGGCTGCCATTAGAAAAGCTCTTGAGCGTCATCATGGAAGACGTCGTCCTGCCGCACAGGAACTTGGTATTTCTGAACGTACATTGTACCGCAAAATAAAAGAATACAATATTGAAATTTGATAGGTTAAAGTTTTAGACACATGGAAACAATACAGATTACGTTACCTTCGTCAAAGAGTTTGTCAAACAGATGGTTGATGCTTGACTATATGTCTCGCACAGGAATAAAGATAAAAAATATCTCGTCTTCAAATGATACACAGCAATTAGGAAGATTGCTACATCAACTCAAAGCAGGCCGTAGGCACAACTTCGATTGCCGTGATGCCGCTACCGTTGCTCGTTTTCTTCTTGCATTGCTATCTATTACACCGGGAAAGCACACCCTGACAGGATCTCCTCAACTATGTAGTCGCCCTATGGGACAGTTGATAGATTCTTTGCGTTCTGCAGGCTGTATTATTGAATGTACCGGAGAAGAGGGTTGTTTGCCAGTCAAGATAACGGGTACTGTCCCTACGGCTCAGCGTATTGTAATAGATTGTAGTCTCAGTAGCCAATTCGCATCAGCACTGCTTATTGCATCGGCAACATTGCCACAGGGTGGTGTGGTGGAACTCGCAGGAGCGCCTGTTTCTGAACCATATATCGAGATGACTTTGAAGGTTATGGAACAGGCTAAAGTCCAGTGGTGTCTCAAAGGAGTTCCCCCTGCATATTTTGTGGAACATTCGATACCTCAGTGTGATGTCGTCTCTATTGAGAAAGACTGGTCTGCTGCTTCATACTTTTTTGAGGCGGCTGCTTTGTTGCCTGATGTTCCAATCCGTCTGCCAGGTTTGACTCGTGATAGTCTGCAGGGAGACAAGGAAGTTCGTGATATCTTCAGCCAAATGGGTCTCACTGTTAGTCAAGGGGAACAGTCTGTGGAACTGAAAAGGGAGAAGAATTTGACAGACAAGTTGGAATGGGATTTTACAAACACTCCAGACCTTGTACCAGCAGTTGCTGTTGCATGTGCCGCACTTGGTATCGAAGCACATCTTTCCGGTGTCGCAGCTTTGCGTTATAAAGAAAGTGACAGACTCGCCTCTATCGCAGAGGAACTTAAGAAACTGGGGCGTGAGGTCGTTATCGAGGATAATATTCTGACAATCCCCTCTGGAGAACCGTTTACCTCTAAGATGCTGAAGAAGGTGTCTGTCTTGGATTCTCATGGCGATCATAGAATTGCCATGTCATTCGGTGTCCTCAAGTTGATATGTCCTGAATTGACAATTCAAAATCCCGATGTGGTATCCAAATCTTTCCCTGATTTCTGGAAGATGCTTGACCGTTTGACAGGTCTTGAATGAATGCAATAATGATTGAATTATTGTTCAGTCATTTTGACAAGTTTATTACTCAAGTGCTGAAAGCATCATGGAGAGATTGTTTCGCTCCACCCAGTGGATGTTGCTGTAACGAGCTAACCAGGTGATTTGCTTCTTGGCGTATTGCCATGTGTGGTTTTTGATTTCTGTTACTGCTTTTTGAAGAGTTGTAAGGTTGTCTAAGAAAGAGAATATTTCTTTGTAACCTACCGTATTCAAAGTGTTTAGTCCTCTGTATTGTTGTAAGCAGGATACTTCATTGAGTAATCCTTGCTCTATCATCCTTTCTGTTCTGAGACTGATTCGCTGACGTAACTCGTCGCGGTCGGTTTTTATTCCGATTTTGACAATGCGGAAAGGACGAGGTTCCAAGGGCTTTGACAATAGTTCACTATATTTGCATCCAGCAGTGATTATGGTTTCCATGGCTCTTTGGACACGAATAGGATTCTGCTTGTCTACTATTGCGTAATATTCGGGGTCTAAAGCCTGCAGTTTGTCAAGAATCTCAAGCAGTCCTCCGTCAGCTATTTTCTTACTCAGAGAGTCTCTTAGTTCAGGTGTGGGATCTGGAAGGTAATTAATGCCGGTGCATAATGCGTCAATGTAAAGGCCGCTTCCGCCTACGGCAATCATTGTATCGTTCTTTGTAAATAGTGATTTTAAAAGGTCTAATGCTTCATGCTCATATTGGTACGCGTTATAGGGATGGGTTACGGACCTGTTGGCAATAAAATGATGAGGGACAGCGGACAGCTCTTCAGGCGTGGGCCTGGCGACACCGATATTAAGCTCCTTGTAAAACTGACGGGAATCACATGAAAGGATTTCCGTATTCAGTGCTTTTGCCAAAGTGATGGCTGATTCGGTCTTGCCTGATGCTGTGGGCCCGACAATGACAACAAGGGTTTTCATGGTTTCAGCCCCATTTTTTTGCCCATGGATATCATCATGTCCCATGCGGCTTGCCGTTCATTAGGGATAGTGCCGTCGAGTATGGCGTCTTTTATGGCATCTTTTATCACGCCGATTTCGTGGCAAGGGCCGAGATGGAAGGTCTCCATTATGTCGTTGCCGCTGACAGGGGGCTGGAAATTACGTATACGGTCTTTTTCTTCAAGTTCAACGAGCTTTCTGCGTACCAACTGATAATTGTCGCGGAAGCGTTTTTTCTTTTCCTCCTTCTTTGAGGTGATGTCAGCCTCGCAAAGAATCATCAGGTCGTCGATGTCGTCTCCTGCCTCGAACAGCAGTCGTCGTATAGCCGAATCGGTTACCACATCCTCGGAAATGACAATGGGACGTAGGTGTAACAACACGAGTTTCTCCACATATTTCATTTTGTTGTCAAGAGGTAGTCGCAATCGCTTGAATATACGTTTGACCATCTGTGCCCCTTTTGCTTCGTGACCATGAAACGTCCATCCTGTTTTTTCGTCATAATGCTTTGTCGCAGGTTTCCCTATGTCGTGTAGTGCAGCGGCCCATCTGAGCCAAAGATTGTCACTTTTTTCTGCTACGTTTTCAATTACTTCCAGTGTGTGATAGAAGTTGTCTTTATGTCCGTGACCGTTTATTGTCTCAACCCCTTTCAGTTTAGAGAACTCGGGGAAGAACAGAGGTAGAAGGCCTGCTTTCTGAAGCAGTTTCAATCCTATTGAAGGATGTGGCGACATCAGAATCTTGTTCAATTCGGTAGTGATACGTTCTTGAGAGACTATACTGATTCGCGAGGCATTGTCGCATATTGCCTGAAACGTCCTCTCTTCTATGGTGAAGTTGAGTTGAGAGGCAAACCTTATAGCACGCATCATACGAAGGGGATCGTCGGAGAAGGTGATTCCTGGTTCCAACGGGGTGCGAAGAATACCATTGTTCAAATCCCGAATACCACCGAAGGGGTCGACGAGGTCGCCGAAGTGGTTTTTGTTAAGACAGACAGCCATTGCGTTTATTGTGAAATCGCGACGGTTTTGGTCGTCCTCCAATGTTCCGTCCTCAACTATCGGCTTGCGGCTGTCACGATGATACGATTCACGACGAGCGCCAACGAACTCCACTTCCCATTCAATGTTGTCGTATTGGTATTTTATCTGTGCTGTCCCGAAATTCTTGAATACGTGAACCTCTTTTATGGGACTGATTTGCTTCGCCACCTCCTCGGCTAACGCAATTCCGCTGCCAACACAAACGATGTCGATATCGGAGCAGGGACGCTGCAGGAAATAGTCGCGTACCACACCGCCTACGGCATAGGCTTCAATACCAATACGGTCTGCTGTCTCGCCGACAATTGTGTAAATAGGATGAGTCAGGATGACATCCATTTTATTGATGGAATGATTGAATGTTAGTGTTTGTCGTAGTCTTTACGGTCGACAAGGTTGCCGGCCTCATCATAGATTTCCCACACATTGGCTCGACTGCCATTGATGTAGAAGCCTCTGAAATATGGAATTCCTGTTTCGCGATAGGAATTATATGCACCGTTTTCAAGTCCGTCCTGATAATGTGCTTCAAGCATTATTTGTCCATTGGCATAGTAAAACTCCCATGTGCCTTCTTTTTTGCCTCCCTTTACTAATCCTTTGGCATTGATGGTGAAGTTGTCGTTAAATTGGTAACGCATTTCTTCATCCCCATTGTAGTATGAGATAGAAAGAGGTCTGTGGTCGGGAGTGACTTCCAACACCGCCATGGAATCAAAGTCATTGTCATAGAATGGGGTGCCTTTATCAGTAAGTATTTTCCAATTGGAGCCAAGTTCCTTGTTGTCGCTATAGTCGCCTTCGGCAAAGATGTTGCCATTAGGATAGTAGAATTTCCAAATACCGTCAGGTTCATTGTTGTCGAAATATTTCTCATACATTATTTTCCCGTCGGCATAGTAATATTTTTCACCTATTTTTATTTTCTGGTTGTTTTTACTTTCTTTTATTGTATAGACAAGTTTTGGAGTCCCGTCATCATAGGCTGCCATAGTCTCGTCGTAAACCTTGCCGCTGCAGGAAGCAAGGGAGGCCAATAGTGTTGCCGTCAGAGAGAAAAGTAGAACCTTTTTAAAGCTTTTTATTGTCATAATGTTTTGTTATTTATCTGTTTGTAAAACTTCGTAAGTTTTGTCTTGAATGCAAAAATACACTAATTTTTATTTTTGGGCAAATACAAAACTTTTATGATTTATTCTACTGATTTTTATTGAAATATATAATGTAAAAACGCCAAAAACTGTTTTCGTGATTCACAGGTCACGGTACAAGTACCTTAAGGGATTTGCGGGTGTTGATGAAATGTAGCTCTTTCCCCAGCTTTTCTCCTTCGCCGTCAATATTAACCCATTCTTCATCATTATTGTAAACTGTAACTTCACGTGCTTTGTAGTATTCAACATGCTGCGACAACTCGAAATGGTTGAGGTACAGCAGCGGTGCTGTCAACGGTAGATGGAGCAGGGGGATGCGGTCGACGATGCAGACGTCTATTAGACCGTCATCAAGTTTTGCGAGTGGAGCAATCGTAGTGTTATACCCAAACTGGTTGGAATTGGCGAAACTGACAAACCAGGCTTTGCGTTCCACCTCGCGGCCGTCGATATTCATACGGAAAAGATGTTCCTTATAAGTGGGGTAGTCGTTTATAATGATCTTGGCATAGGCTTGTAATCCACGCACTTTTGCCTCTTTCATCCGTTTTGCTACAAGAGCGTCGAAACCAATGCCGGCAATGCTTGCCACTACACGGTTGTTCACTACGATGGTGTCTATCTCGGCTACCTTTAGATGATTCAACACTTCGATGGCATGAATCGGTGTCAAGGGAATCTTCAGATTGCGAGCAAGACCGTTGCCACTGCCGCAGGGTATGATGCCCAGAGCGACGTGGCTGCCTATCATGCCTGACACAACATCGTTCACACTTCCGTCACCTCCCACGGCAACAATGGCGTCATAGTAGCCTTGTTCCACAGCCTCTTTGGCGATGTCTTTTCCGTGGTGTATATATTCTGTGTACTTGACAGTGTAGTTAATAAGAGTGTGGTCGATATATTTCTGAAGAATCTCCTCAATCTTCTTCTGTTTGCCGATTCCCGAGATTGGATTGACAATGAATAACAGATTTCTTTTCATAAAAAAACTGATTTATTCGTGAATGGTGACGAGTGGATTATCTCATTCTGTTATTAATCATTCTCTCGTTGTATTGCTGGAGGATGGCTTTCAGCAGATCAAGATGTCCGTTTCCGTCTTGTTCGAAACTCCTTGACGGAGTTTCTTCAAGCAAGGCGACACCGTTGTTGTCCACGAGTTGGTGATAGCCGCATCCGTAGGCTATCTGCCAACCGTTCGCTTGTTGCAGGGCGCTGGTGCCGAAACATATGCATCTGTCATCAAGTCCAAGATAATCGATAAGTGTCGGCATGACGTCGCTCTGCTGCATTATGCGGTCGCTCCGCTGACCTTCGGGATGCTGTGGGTCGAAGACTATCATGGGTATGCGATACCAGTAGTCGTAGTTGTTGTACTGAGGTGACAGTGCCTGTGCAGGGTGGTCGGCCATGATGATGAACAGTGTATTCATATACCATGGCTGCTGTGCCGCGGTGGCAAAGAATTTATGTAACGCCATATCACTGTAGCTCACGCATTCAAGTATAGGATGGATACCTTTCTTGAATTTTCCGACATATTCCTTCGGGAGTTTGTATGGGTGGTGCGACGAAATGGTGAAGACTCCCGCGAAGAATGGTTCGGGTATGCGTGTCAGTTGACGTGCCATAAACTGAAGGAAAGGCTCGTCATATATGCCCCATGTGCCGTCGTAGCAGCTTTCATCGCCGAATTCATTGCGTCCGTAATAGGCGTCAAAACCGATTCTCTTACAAAATGCGTCGAATCCCATGGAACCATTATATGCTCCATGGAAAAATGCGGAGTTATAGCCGTGTCTCTTAAGTAGTTCTGGCAGTCCTGTCATTTCATTGTTTTTGTAGCTTGACATCAGGACTGGCTTGTCCATAAGCGTCGGGAGAGAGACCATCACGGACGGTATGGACTCGATGGATTTCTTGCCGTTGGAGCGGCCTTGGAACAGCAGGCTGTGTTCAGCTAACGAGTCGAGGAACGGTGTGAAACTCTCCATGATGCCGTTGTTGTAGCACCCCATATATTCCTGTGAGAAACTCTCCAGAATAATGATGACGACATTTTTGCCTCGGAAATGGGTGTTGCTGTCAGTCCCGAGGTAACTTATGCGTCCTGCGGCAGGTTTGAATTCCCCATAGGCAATACCTGTATTAGTGTTGCTACTGTCAGCCAATGGGATGAAGAGTGGGTCGAACAACATCTTGGCTTCGTTCTCGTCCATATAATTAACTTCTTGCAAGTCGGGAGTGCCCAAAGTACGGATGATGTTGTACGGAGAATTGAGTATCATGGGGGTGTTTTTCATTTGGCAGTAGCGGGCAGAATCGTTTAGTGATAAGAAGTGACGTTGGAACCCGCCACGAATGAAAAGGAAGCATAGCATTAGACCTATGCAGGCCCCGATGATATCGTTGCGTCTGTTGACATTGTACTCGTTAAAATACGGATATATGGTCTTGTGAGAGAATATGAGGAAAAAGATGATTATCAATGTGCCGCTGATGCTTACTGGCCAGTAGTCAACGAGGAATTTAGGTATGAGATTGCCCATGTCGCCACCGACTCCCATATAAGCGAACATTTCACTGCTCATCCTGCGGTATGTGAATTGGAAATAGGCTACATCGATATGGTTGACAAGTATTACAGTGATGGCAGGGATCAGGTATAAGAAATTACTTATGCATCGGTAGGCTTTTTTCCAGCGGAAGTTGAAAGGAAGCAGGTTCAAAAAGAAAAACGGTAGTAGAACCAGTGTCAGTGTCGCCATCCCATAACGCAGATTTCCCCACAAGATACCCATCCATTCGGAGAAACTCTCCACATCGAAGTGATTGGTGTTGGCAAGATAATAGGCCACCTGAGTCGCAAGAAGTGCGAACAGGGCTATCAGTAATTTGATAACAAGATATCCATAAATATTACGAGGTTGGAACCACCCTTTTTTTTCGTTCATTATTTCAGCTTTTTATAGGACTAATAGAATAGATGAGACTTTTTTATCCATATGTTACATTCTATCATTCATCAAGGTTTGTATTGTGATGCTTGTAATATGGATTGGGAATCTGTGTTGGCGAACAGTTCTTTCATTGTCACTTTGTTGTTTTTCATATAGCTGCGAACAATATGCCATCCTATGAATTGGGTTGTCCTCGGTGCCGAATCTTTGAAGGCGTTGGTCTTGGGCGCTTCATCCATGAAATTATGGTATCTGTTCATGTCTTTCTCATACAGTAGGTTGTGTTGGATGAAATAGGCCCATATCATTGCCTCGTTTTTATTGCACCACTCCAGTTGCTCGGGAGTGTATCTTATCTTCAAAAAGTCGGCTTTGTCGGGCATCACCTCATCAAGGAAATACAGGACTTTGCCTTCCATTATCATATAGTCCAGCATTGTGAAATTCTTCACTTCGCCGATGGAAATATAATGCCGGGCTATTTCTGCCATGATATCGGAGGCCAGGTAGATGCTGTCGCTAAGAGAGACGATAAACATCGGTAGATTGAAATAAGAGAAACGCTCCATTTCAGGCAGTGCATATTGGTCGATGCTAATCAGGAGGCTTTTGCTGTCACGGTCGACGAGGATACGTTGTTCATAGTCGAAAAAGACAGAAATGAATGTGGCAAAATTGGTTATGTCAATCTCGTCGTTTGCTTTGTGGGCTTTTTTCAGAGCTTCTGTAAGTTCGTTTTCCAACCAGAAAAGGTTGCCGTATTTCCTGTTTGTAATATTATACACGCTGCGGACCGTGGTGTCGTTGATGAAGCCGAAAATCTCTTGCATGAATTGCGGGTCTGACGCTATAATGTTCAGCAAAGGACTTCTGTACTCTTTGGCGAATTCGTCTAATTTGACGTAGAGTTGTGATTCAGGAGTCTCGAATAATACTTGTTCGAAACGCTTTATCTGAATGTTACCTTCCTTGTGTTCTGTCTGTTCGTTTTTGCAGCCGGAGACCAACAGGACTGGTAAAAGAGACAATGTTATAATTTTCCAAATGTTTTTCATAATATATTATAAACTATAAAAAAATATATTTATTGTCTAAAAAAGGGGATTTTTGTTAACAGTCTGAGAGACTCTTTTTGAGAGAAAAATATCTGATTATAAAAAAAGAATACTCACAATTCTGTGAGTATTCTTTTTTTTGAGAACAGAATAATGATTATTCTTCTGAAGCGTTATTGTTCTCCTCGGTTTTAGGGGTTTCTTTTTGGGAATCGTCAAGGATTTTCAGTTTGGCTTCAAGGAGAGCCACTTGCTGACGAGCATTCTGCATTTTCTTTTCGAATTCAGCTTTCAGCAGGTCGGCCTGTTTGGAACTTGCAAGGAATCCAAGGTTGTTTTCCCAAAGATTGATGTCGGCTTTGATTTTTTGTATCTGTTCCAACAGGTTGTTCCGTTCGCCACTCATCGAATTGCCATGATTGGCTGCATTGCGCAAGTGCTCGCGGTAAGCGTTGGCCTCAGCTTCACGTGCACTGATTTTCAATTGGTCGAAGAGGGCGTTAATGGTAGAACGGAATTCCTGCTGCAGGCGTTGTTTGTCGGCAATGGGAACAAATCCTACTTCCATCCAACGACGTTGGAATTCTTTGATGGCATTGAGATTTTCCTCTTTGTCTTCGCCAAAAGAGTAGGCTTTCAGTTCTGCGAGGATGCCCTCTTTTTTCTGCAGGTTGTCCTGTTCTGAACTGCGGAGATTGTTGTAATAAGCCGATTTCTTGGCAAAGAATTCATCGCATGCTCCTCTGAAGCGTTGCCATATCTTTTCAGATACTTTGCGACTTACAGTGCCAATCTGTTTCCATTCTTCCTGGAGCTTCAGGAGCTCTTCGGTGGCTTTCTTCCAGTCTTCACGTTTTGCTATGGCTTCAGCCTGCAGACAGAGGTCTATTTTCTTGTTGTAATTCTCGGTTTGTTCGTCCTTTATGGTCTCGAAGTAGGCTTTCTTCTCGGCATAGAAATTGTCTATTGTGCCTTTGAAGTTGTTCCATATCTCTTCGTTCTGCTCTTTCGGGACGGGGCCGATGCTTTTCCATACTTTCAAAAGCTCGTCAAGCTGGTTGGAAGTCTCGTTCCACATCTTGATGCTTGTCGGCTTTTCAACAGTCAACTCTTTCGCTTTTTCCAAGAGCGCCTGTTTGGCAAGGAGGTTATTGTCCTGTTCTTCGCGGCGTTGTTCGTAAAACTCTTTGCGGCGTTCGTCTATCTGGTTTGCAGCGTTGCGGAAACGAGCCCAGATTTCATCGTTTTGCTCTATGGGTACGGGACCTATCTCGCGCCATTGTTCGCGAAGGTTTTGCAGCTCTTTGAACGCTTTTGTAATAGAAGTCTCGACTATGAGTTCTTCTGCCTTCTCACAGAGAATGGTCTTGCTCTCAAGATTTTTCTTCTGGTCAAGGAGCATAAGCTCTTTGTTCATCTTCACCTTGTTGAAGAACTGCTCGACGAGGAAATGGTAATTCTGCCAGAGACCGTTGATTTCCGAACGCGGTACATCGCCAATGGATTTCCATTTGTCTTGTATGGCGTTGAACTTGTCGTAGGTCTGTTTTAAACTTTCATTGTCGCTGTCGATAAGACTTCTGAGCTCTTCGAGAATCTGTTTCTTTTGCTCTAAATTATGTTGTTTTTGAGCCTCGAGCTCGTCGATATGTTTTTGCCGGCGTTCGCGGTAGTTGTTGTATTCTTTACGGAATGCTTCTGCAATGGCATCGTCGCTGCTTACATATTCATCTTTGTTTCCACCCTCTTCGAGGAATTTCTCAAAGGCGGCTTTCTTAAACTCTCTGTCGGCATTGTTAAAACAGAGTTTAATGGCAGCTACACGGTTTTTTATTTTCGTGATGTCTTGCTCTTGAAGAAGTTCTTTGAGTGTCTCTGTAAGGGCGTCGCGGCTGTAATTGGTGTAGTCAGGGACAACTTCCTCTTCTTCGGCAACAGGAGTCTCGTCGTTCTGCTGCTCAAGGGCATTCTCTTGTGGAGCCTCTTCCTTCTGCTCTACAGCAGGTTCTGGGATTTCGGCTTCTTTTTCTTCGGGTGCCGTTTCCGTGGCTTCTTCGGCTACGGGTTGTGCTGTCGGCTCTTCAGCCTGCGTGGATTCTGCAGAGGGTTCTGCCAGCATTTCATTGGAGTTCTCGGAAATGGTCTCCTCTGTGTTTACAGATTGCGTGGTTGCCTCCATAGCATCGTTCTGCATCTCTTTTGATTCTTCCATCTCAGATTAAAATTAGATTACAAATAGATGTAAATGAATAGAATAAAACTAATTATTTGTTTACTTTGTTTTTATTTTGAATTGCAAAGGTACAAAAAAAAACATTGTCGGCAAAAAATAGTGTTTCGGGAAAGCTTTTTTGACATTTATTAAGTTATTGGTTTTATGAGGACGTATTGTGGTTGGGAGTGGATGTCTCAGATATTGTTTGCTTTTCTCGAGCATTCATAATCAACTTCGTCATCTTCGAAGTTCGGTATCAGCTCGTCAAGGCCGACAAATAGGTCGGTCATATACTCTCTGTAAAATTGTAGGAATTTGAGTCTCTTTTTCTTTGTGGTTTCATTTGTCGCCGGACTGCTGAAATAGTTGGTTCTTATGTCATTGGCATCGGTGAAGTCAAACACACCCATTTCCACGATACCGTTTTCTATAAACGATTTACACAGCTGTTCTCTCTCGATTTCAGCGATATTCATGCTGTTGGGCTTGGGCTTCATTATGTCGTTGTAGATATTCATTGAATATTTTTCCGCATCAGGACCCATGATCAGGAGAATCTTGTCGAAATAGGACAGTTGTTTTATTTCCTGTGTGCTGTTTGGGTCATTTTCAATGAGGAAGAAGACAAGTTGGTCTACGTTTCTCTGATAAGAGAACACCGAGCATGGGATTTCTTTCTTGGCGTTGGTCACAACGATATCATCGCGGCGTTCCAGTTCGAGACCATATAGTTGGTTCAGATAGAAAGCGAATGTAAATGCAGGATATCGAGTGCTCCACATCGTAACAGATGTCATCGAGAAGAGACTTTCGAAATATTCACTGTAGTCGAAAAAAACATCGTTTAAACTTTGTCGTCCCATTATGCGAATGATGTTTCTGTTGAAAAATGTGGCCTGTAACTGTCTGAGGATTCCAGTTGTTGCACCCATCCTCTCCGGAAGCCCAAGTTCTGTAGCTCATTTATGACGGCTTCGTATTCGTCCTCTCCAAGTTTCCTGTTCAGTTGGTCAGGCAGGGCAAGTCCTTCAGGAGGATAGTATTGAGCCATTAACGAGATATGGATGGAAGTGCTGATATTTTCAGCTATCCATCTCAGGGAGTCAATGGAATTCTGCACTTGTCCTGGAAGAACGAGATGCCGAACAATGATACCCCTGAAAGCCATGTCGTTGTCATCTGTGGCAAGGGCCGACCCTTTTTGGCTGTACATCTCTTTCAGTGCAGCCCTTGCAATCTCGGGATAGTTGGCGGCGTTAGAATACCGCATGGCTAAACGGGAATCGGAGTATTTGAAGTCCGGCAGGTAAACATCTATGTATGGAGCAAGTGCCTTTAGGGTCTCCACACTCTCGTATCCGTTGGTGTTGTATACTATAGTGGGGTAGACGTCTCGCTTGTGCAATGCTTCTACCAGAATGGGGATAATATCTGAATATTGTGTTGCACTAACCAACCCCACAATGTTTTCGGTTTCTTGCAGGCTTGCCACAGTGGCATCGGCTATCTCGTCAATGCCACGGTATTTTACCAATTCAGGATTGACCTGTGCCCTTGAAATTATATGATTCTGACAATACAGGCATTGCAGGTTACAATGAGCAAAGAATATGTTACTGATGCCTTTCTCTCCTGAAATGGGAGGTTCTTCTCCACGGTGAGCATACACTGCCGCCACTTCCGGAAGTCTGGAATCAGCATGGCAGAAACACTTCTCAATAAGAGTATTGTCACAGTGTCGTGGACATTTTTGGCAGGACATCGGTTGTTGCTCTTTTGTTCCATAACGTTTTCTCTCTAAAAAAAATTTTGTCGTTTCCTAAAAAAAATGTAATTTTGTAGCCTCAATAATAAAGTTGAATTTCATTTTAAATATATATTGTTATGACTATCAAAGATCTTGAACCAAAAGCATTATGGAGTAATTTCTACTCTTTAACCCGTTGCCCTCGCCCTTCCAAACATGAGGATGCTGTCCGTAATTTCCTCGTTAAATGGGCTAAGGATAAAAAGATTGACTGCCGTGTAGACAAGGTCGGCAATGTTATTATGACCAAACCTGCCACCAAAGGTATGGAAAAACGTCGCCCTGTCGTCCTTCAAGCACATATGGATATGGTTCCCCAGGCACGTGCAGGCAAGGTGCATGATTTCTTGAAAGACCCCATCCAGACGAAGATTGTCGAAGACTGGGTATATGCATGTGATACCACCCTTGGAGCAGATGACGGTCTCGGTGTCGCTGCCATCATGGCAGTCTTTGAGTCAAAAACTATCAAACACGGTCCTCTCGAGGCTCTCATCACTACCGACGAAGAGACAGGTATGACAGGTGCTTTTGGTCTCAAGGCCAACGAACTGAAAGGTGAATTCCTCCTCAATCTCGACTCAGAGACCGAAGGAGAACTCTATGTAGGATGTGCAGGTGGTGTGGATGCAACTATCACCATTCCTTATGCCACAGAGAAAGCTCCCAAGGACTACTGCGCTTATAAACTGATTCTTGGCGGTCTCAAGGGTGGTCACTCAGGTATGGAAATCAATACCGGTCGCGCCAACGTCAATAAGTTGTTGTTCCGTCATCTCCGTTGGGTGGCAGAATGCGGCCTGCGTATCGTTAATATCAGTGGCGGCAATATGCGTAACGCCATTCCTCGTGATGCCGAAGCTGTTATAGCATTCCCAAAGAAACATGCCGAATGTATCCTCGCAGAGTTTGACAAAGTCTCCGAATGGGTGAAGAAAGAACTCGCCAGCGTGGAACCTGATTTCTTTATGAAATACGAGAAAGTTCGTATGCCTCAGAATGTTATTAAAGATGCCGACACTCAGAAGATTATCAATATGATGATGGTCGCTCCCAACGGTGTCATCCGCATGAGCCGCGATATGGAAGGACTTGTCGAGACTTCACTCAACCTCGCTATTGTTAAGACAACAGGCAAAAACTTCACCGTTCAGGCTCTCCTGCGTTCGTCGGTAGACACCGCCAAGGAGGCTCTTGCTGAACGCCTTGTCTGTCTGGCAGAACTCGCAGGTGGCTCTTGCAAACTGTCAGGTGCTTATCCTGGATGGAAACCCAATATGCAGAGCCCGCTGTTGAAGACTATGAAGCAGACATACAAGAAACTATACAAGAAAGAACCCGCAGTTGTCGCTATCCACGCAGGTCTTGAATGTGGTCTCCTCGGTGGAAAATATCCCGATATGGACATGATATCCTTTGGCCCCACACTCCAAAGCCCTCATAGCCCTGACGAGCGTGCCAACATCCCGAGCAGCAAGAAATTCTTCGACTATCTTGTTGCCGCTCTCGAGGCTATCCCCGAAAAAAAATGACATGTGACAATTGACATATGACTTCTTTGGGCTGCGGTCGCCTTGTGACCGCAGCTCTTTTTAAATTTAACGTAAAAACATTGGAGAACTATCTGCTTTCTGTCGTTATCCCTGTCTACAATATGACACGCTTCTTTGAGCCATGCATTGCTTCACTGTCTCCTGAAAGCAACTCATGGATGCAGGTCATTGTTGTGGATGATGGTTCTGCACTGTGTGACACCGATATTATCAGAATGACGATACAAAGACATAATGGTTCAAATAATGTAGTATATTACCGCACCGAACATCGTGGTGCTGCGGCAGCACGTAATGCCGCCATCTCTATATCCGAAGGTCGTTTCCTGTGGTTTGTTGACGCGGATGATTGTGTTGTCAAAGACCGTATGCAATGCCTTTTTTCTATACTTGATGAGCTGCCTGACGACACGGAATTGTTCCATACAGGTTCTATGATGCCTCTCTCTGAAGAGATTCCTGCTTGCAGCGGGTTTCAGGTTACAAAGGTCAACGCTGTCGACCTCGTGATTCCTCGCTCTGCTTGTTTCGACCATACAACGTATATTGTGTCCAGGGCTTTTCTCTGTCGGGAGGACGAATTACGCTACCCGGAGAATTATTCCATTCTTGAGGATTCTCTATTTGTAATAGGTCTGCTCGAAAAGGCTCGTCAGGTATACAAATCGGATGATTTGTCTATATATTTGCTCCGAGAAAACAGATATTCCGCAACTTCTGGTCCATGGGATACTGAGCAGAGCACTCGATTTGTCACAGATATATGCAATTTCTTCAATCGCTTATACTCTTTTTCTTCAGGTTATGACACATGTCGACATCTCAGCCAGACATACAGACGATACCGATATGTGTATATGCGTGTCCTTGCAGTCAAAGGAGTGAGGTGGAGAGATATAAAACGTTTTCGTGACACTGTTCCAGAACTGGCAAAAACAAAACGCTTTACCAGTTTCTCCATTGCTGAATTTCTGTTGTCTATTCCTCTTGTCCATCGATTTATGGCGTTCTTATGTAGACATATTAGAAAGGTGGTCTGTTATTCAATGTAGTTTAAGGTCAGGATAAATGTTACAGTCAGCGTCAAGGTCAAAGATATCATTAAAGTTGAAGCTTCTACTACGCTTTGGACTTTTTGGCGGTCCAAACCCTTTCGGGACAGAAGATGCTGCTTTTGATACCGACGTATGGACAGCACTCTTCAATGAGGCAAAATCCCACGCAGTTACCGCATTGCTATATGACGCCATTATGCAATTGCCACAACATCAGCGTCCACCTCGTATATTGATGTTACAGCTGGGGTGCAGTGTCGCGGAAATTGAGGATTCCTGCCGTCAGATGGAGACAGCTGCAATTGCACTGTCGGATTTGGTGACTCAGAAATCTCATTCAGAAAACAAAATAGTGTTGACAGTTGTCAAGGGGCCAGCAATTGCACTCCACTATCCTATTCCAAATCATCGTGAATACAGTGATATTGACCTGTTGACTCTTGGTGAAACGGAACGGATTGGCAGAATAATTGAAGAAACAGGTATTTCTGTTGACCGTTCCGATCCACGTCATGCTTCTTTTGTCTTTAAGGATGTCGTTTTCGAATGCCATAATTATTTGCTCTACACATCTGATGAACATCAATGGAATATTGTGCCGTTCACAGAAGACAAATCTGACAGATTAAGCTGTTTCAACCGACTCCCTGTTGAGGAAGAGGCTTTTTTCTTGGCGAAACACATGGAACATCATGCTGTGTTTTTTCATCAAAATGTTCCTTTACGCAGTCTGGTAGACTGGGCCATGCTGACAAATGATCCAGAATTCGACTTCAATAAACTGGATGTCTTGAAAAGGGATACTGATGTGGACCGTTTTGTCATTCTACTGACTCTTTATTGCAAATCTCTTTTCGGTCTGCCCCGTTCATATGGCTCTGCATATACATTGCCATCTGGGATTGATGCTTCGGATTTCGACAGACTTTATATGAACTGTCCGCCAAGGCATCGCTCTGCTTTCGTACGTGTATTCCGTCGCAGCTGGCATTATTTGTCACATACACGTAAATACAAGTTGTTGTACGGCAAATCGATGTTTCGTCGCTTTTATTTCAGCAACCTGCGTATTGCCATAAAACAGAATGTTTGAGTTTGGGTATGTGGGAGTGCATTGATGACGGCAACACATACCGAGATGTCACTGAATAATCATTAGCGTATTATTAATACGGTACCTATTGCGTGTTTTATTATGTCGGGTTGGCTCAGAGTGGTATATGTAATTTTCCACACATATGCCCCTTGAGGTAATGGCCGCCCTTTGGCAGTGCCGTCCCATGAACCTTCATTAATGTCAAAGGAACTGATGAACAGGCCGTTCCTGTCGTATATGTATACTGTCCCGGAAGTGATGTCGGTTGATTTTACCAGAAATAAGTTGTTGGATTGCTCGTCAGGAGTGAATGCATTGGGAACCCACAATGTGGCTCTGTCAGGAATAATAACGAAATAGGACGAGTCCGCACATCCGTTCAGGTCATAAACAGTCAAAGACCCCGTCACTGAATCGTCAGGGAACGGGTAGGGGAAAATGAATGTACGCGACGTGTCCGTCATGTCATTTACTTTCCAGAGTCTGCTTGGCGCCGACGAATTGTCGGTGAGGTGGATGATATTGTCGGTATATGTCGGAGTGTGTGGTGTCAGGCTGTAAGAGGCTCTGAGGTATTGGTTAGAGACATCGAGGTTAAGTAAGTGAACATGGAGGCATCCCGTAGAGTCAATTAGATTGAATAACTGGTTTTCTACAGGGTTTAGATATGTGACGCCATTTATCCATGTGAAGGGGGAACCGTTGCAGATGAAGGCTGTGGTGACCGTGGTGTCGACAGGTTCCACATTAAGGGTGAAAATGACAAGAGAGTCTGCCCCATGGTAAGTGCTATACAGTGTAAATACGCTGTCGGCGTTGTATAGCACAGAGTCTTTATAGGTGTATGGAAGTTGGTTCTCGCAAATCGTTTTATAAAGACGTGTTGTGTCGTTCCAGTATACGTGCAATGTGT
Organism: Bacteroidales bacterium; assembly: GCA_017613375.1. GTDB lineage: Bacteria > Bacteroidota > Bacteroidia > Bacteroidales > P3 > Colimorpha. The sequence goes on from JAGADZ010000065.1 coordinate 38,924, forward strand.
AGTGCAGTAGGCTGTCGCAGCGGTAGTGGTTCCTGGTAAGAAATGCCGTATCGGTAACGGAGTCATAGAATGTGGTGCGGAGAAAGGTGAAAGGGAGCTGGTTTTGGACTATGGTGTCGGAGAAGTATGAATGTGTCGAGGGTAGCACTGTCACTATTGCCACGCGATGCCTGTCGGCACTGTCTAAAATGTATGTTCCTGCCGCGTCAATGGTTGTCCCATACATCGTTATGGTATGGTTTTCGCAGAGATTAAGATATACGGTATCGTCACATGGATTCTTTATGTAAACGAGGCGTGTAAGTGTGTTTTCGCAGTTTTCTCCTGCCAGATAAGCCGTAAGGGTTACTGTATGCCATCCTGGAGAAAGATAAAACATAGGGTTTGTCTCGTGCGATACACGTGTGTGGTCTATCAACCAGTAGTAACTTTCGCATGGTATGGTTGTCAGGTTATTGTGGCTGCTGTCGGTTGATATGACGCTATGATTGATGAACCGTACCAGCACGCTGTCACAAATTGAAGAGTCGAGATATTGTTTGTCAAACAACGCTGTAGGATAGCGTGCCCCGGCGATATTGATTAGGTTGAAGTGGCATTCTGTGTTGTAATTGGCTCCGAGGAACGTTAACTCGCACTTGTAATAACCTGGTGACGTGACATGTATAGAACGTGTCGTGTCTATGGTTACTGATGGGTTGTCAAGGTTGAACCAGCGGTATTTGAATCCTTCAGGTGCTGTGAATGTGTTGTCTGCATCTTCTCCGCAGTTGCTTGATGTAATCACTGATCTGTCATTGCAATAGATTACATATCGAGCTTTCCCCATATGAGCACCTTGTTTGCAGTCGCGCGACATGAGGTATATGTATAGCGTCTGATTGTGATAAGGCGTAAGGTCTATCCCTATCGTTGTCCAGCCATTGTTAAAAAACGGATTGCTAAAATTCCAATTCCACATTTCATTGTCGGCGATGAAGTCTGCAGAATAGCATCGTGGATTGATGGTGTTGTAATAGTGGTCAAACACACGCAGGAAAAAACCCGGTTGCTCAGCATAAGAGTGGTCTGGGTTTTCGAGCCATGCACTGTGTTTCAGCATGAGCAGTTTGGTGTTCAAGGTGTCTACGTGGTACTCGTAGGTTATTGACGAAAAGCATGACCCTACTGAGTCGTCGCCTATTTGTACTGCCACGTTGTAACCGTCAGGCAAAGCACCTGATGTGACAATCTGGTGCTGCTTTATTTGGCGATGGTAGAAAAGGGCTTGATTTGGATTGTTCTCATCATAAAGAAACAGGTCATAGAAACGCCCCCAACGGAAACTGATATATTCCGAGTTGAAATCAGCATAGTTGATACATGGACTAAAGGGCTCGTCAGCAAGTGTCTTGAAGTGGTAGGTCCGTGCTATGCATGGATTGGAGATATCGTAAGGAGCAATGTTGCTCAGCACCCTTATGTAAACATCCGTATGAGGAAGTAGCCCAGTGAGTGTGAGTTCCGGGGAGGTTGTCACTATGCTGTCTAATATGGTAGTCGTCGAGTACCCGTAGTATACTTTCCATTCGTCGGCAAAGGTCTGGTCGTCCCATGAAATATGTGCCGAAGAAGAGGTTATGTTTTCTATGTTGCAGTTGTGAATCTGTATACTTTCGGTATCACAGGCGGTGACCTGAAGTATAAAGCCGGCATAGTTGATTGAATGATCCGAAATGAAGCGTAACCGAGCCACTCCTGTAGGAATGACCATGTTGATGTTCTGGTTGTTATAGCTGTATTCTCTGATTCGTTTCTCTCCTTCTATGATGAAGAGGTGGTCATGTGCAGACTCTACCTCTATTGAACCTTGTATAATCAACGGCGTTCTGGCATTTGAGTAGATGAACAACTCTCCGTCGCAGTCGCCGGGATAATTGCCGTCTATTCCACCCGGGTCTGTAACATAATAGTAGAAACCAGGATTCAAGGCTACCTGCTCCGATGTGGTGTCGGGAATCTGTATCGTGATTTGTGAGAAGGCAATTGTGGGAGCAAAGCAAAGCAATAGCGTCAGAATAATCTGGACTAAGAACGAGCTATGTCTTGCATTGCATTTCATGAAAGGATAGAAAATATTACACCCAATTTTACTCAAACGAGTATTTGTTATTAATATTGTGTATCTTAGTATAAAAATGTTTTTTCAGGGCAAATGAAACAAAAACACCTGTTTGTCGTTAAACAATTGATATACTATACAGTTGTTTTTGTTCGAAAATATTAAAAAAGTAAAAATATGATTCTCATTGATGAACCCAACAACGTAGTCCTTGCCGCTGCAGCAGCGGGACAGCAGCTTACCGATTCCACAAAACAGACCGTCGAGGGCGGCATTGTGGATGTGACGATGAAGGCCGACAGCACGGTACACACGGTGATAGACAGTGTACGCAATCTCGGAATATCGGATATCAGAGATGTAGTGACAGGCCAAAACACCATCTTCAAAGACGCTCTGTCAGGACTGTTGGATCTCGCAGTGGCTTTTGTGCCCAAACTCCTGGGCTGTATTCTGGTGCTGTGGGTGGGCTTCAAACTTATCAAGCTGCTCCGCAAGGCGTTGACCAAGATGCTCGAAAAACGCAATGCCGAGGGCTCTCTCAAGGGCTTCCTGACCTCTTTGGTCGATGTGTTGATGAAGGTCATGCTCGTCATCATGGCCATGGACATCATCGGCATCAAGGCGACCTCTTTCATCGCCATCCTTGGTGCTGCCGGTCTTGCTGTCGGTATGGCCCTGCAGGGCACGCTCCAGAATTTTGCGGGCGGTGTGATAATTCTCCTTCTGCGTCCTTTCCGTGTGGGTGACTATATCGAATGCGGCTCTTATAAGGGCTATGTCAAGGAGATTAGGATATTCCATACATTTATACGTCCTTTCAACGGCCGTGTCATCATTGTTCCAAACAGCGAGTTGGCTACCAAATCACTGATAAATCATACCAAGGATGCCGTAATTCGTCTTGATTTGACGGCGAGTGTCGCCTACGGTACCGACCTCGACAAGGCCAATGCCGTTATCCAGAGTATTATAGACGCAGAACCACTTATTCTTAAGGACCCCATTCCCAAATACTGTGTAAGCAACTTGGGTGACAGTTCCGTGGACTATTCCATATGGGTTTGGACCACAGTCGACGACTATTGGACGCTGTGGATGCGTATCCGTGAGAATATCTACAAATCATTCTATCAGAATGGCATCGCCATACCGTTCCCACAGATGGATGTCCATATAAATTCCAATAATTGATTTTTGGAAAAGTCGAGTTGAAGGTATAAAACAGTTTCGCCCTCTCCGAAACGATTTGACTAAAAGGTATGATGTAAGATGTGAGAGGTATGATGTATGAGGTGTGATGTTTGAGGTATTTATATTTTGACAAATAGTTAACGTTAAAGTTAATGTTAAAGTTGAACAAAAGTTTTTGTTATCTTTGCATCATGGCGTTGCACTTCGTAGTTGAATCTACACGTTTTCTTCAATAAGAGTTGAAAACAATAAAACATTATTTAAAGTATTGAAAAATAATTTGTTGCAATGGCTGAAAAAACGATAAAAGATATGAGAAAAATAATATTATTGACAATAGTTATTTGTTCAATCGTCATGACATCGTGCTCGTCGAACAAACATTCCGTCAAGGTGAATCGCCCGAAACCTGAGCGGATTCAAACTGTTCTTGACAGTATCTGTAATGAAGGGTACAATCTTTTTATCGCTGAGCGTGTTAACTGGATTGCCTCCGATTCGGTGCTTGGACATTATAGTGCAGATCGTTTTGGCGGCAATATTGTCTGGCAGCCAACCGACAGTACGTGGAGAGCGGTATTCTTTGACACCGAAATAGAAAACTGCATTTTTGAGTATAATTACAACACTCGCTGCAATAAGCAGCAGATATCATATAACTCTCGTGCAATCACTGAGGAAGAGCGTGTGCAATGGGCACTTAAAAACACTATGTGGGAGAATGCCTTGAGACGTTACGGTGACAGCCTGTACTACAATAGCAGTTACGGTATGCCAAACTTCGATTTTGTCCGCATTGATGCCAATACGATACGGCTGTATATCATCCAAGGTGTCGAACGCCCCAATGTTATTCCGTTTGGCAACGATTTCAGTATCGATTTTGACAACAGCGGGACCATCTTGGCTTTCCGCCGCTACCATCGTTCGTTCATTCCTGTTCAAACGGTCGGTGAAAATGGCGAGTCAATTACTGCAACATACCATTCGCATTTAAATGACAACCCATATATCACTCCCACCGACATCTGCAATTTCTTGCTCTATAGGGGCGAAATGAAGCAGACATATGTCCTTAGCACGGCACTGGAAGGCTATATAATCTACAACGCCGAGAATAACAGTGCCATATTCCTTACTAACGAGGCGATGGACAGAATCAACAATCATAGAAAGTAGACGAACGTCGCACCAGAAGATGTGCTGAGTGCTGAATCCGTTCTTTTCGTTAAGGTTAAGTAGACGTTGAGGTTTAACGAAAAAAAGATTAGTGAGATTCGGGAGATATGTGTTCAAAAAACAAAGACGAAAATTTTTGAAAGATTTTTATTAAGATTTTTGAACAATTTCTCGCCTTTAGGCGACCCGAAAAAAGAACACGAATAGCACGAATTGACACGAATAAGGTTAAAGATGTATGAGGCGCGAGGTTGGTAAAGTTTATAGATTATAGGTTAAAGTTTAACGAAAAAAAGATTAGTGAGATATGTGTTCAAAAAACAAAGACGAAAATTTTTGAAAGATTATTATTAAGATTTTTGAACAATTTCTCGCCTTTAGGCGACCCAAAAAAAGAACACGAATAGCCCAAATTGACACGAATAGGGTTAAAGATGTATGAGGCGCGAGGTTGGTAAAGTTTATAGATTATAGGTTAAAGTTTAACGAAAAAAAAGATTAGTGAGATTAGTGTTCAAAAAAACAAAGACGAAAATTTTTGAAAGATTATTATTAAGATTTTTGAACAATTTCTCGCCTTTAGGCGACCCCAAAAAAGAACACGAATAGCCCAAATTGACACGAATAAGGTTAAAGATGTATGAGGCGCGAGGTTGGTAAAGTTTATAGTTTATAGTTTAACGAAAAAAAGATTAGTGAGATTCGGGAGATATGTGTTCAAAAAACAAAGACGAAAATTTTTGAAAGATTATTATTAAGATTTTTGAATAATTTCTCGCCTTTAGGCGACCCAAAAAAAGAACACGAATAGCACGAATTGACACGAAAAAAGTTTAAAGAAATTAGTTTTCGTTATCGTTTTCGTTTAATTAATCAACACTACTTTCCTTACAGGGAAGCCCTCAACCGATAGCAGATATACACCTGGCGTATTTACCGTCATTGATGTTGGTTCGCCGGCTTTGAGGTCATAAAGCTTGCGTCCTTTCAGGTCGAAGAGTCTTACATTGCGTCCGGCAGCTCCGCTGACAGTGACCGTGAGACCTCGCGTTATTACCTTTATTGTACTTCCGTCGGCGATGGACACAGGTGTTGACGAGAAGAGGGCTGTCAGTGTTGTGTCGGTGTTTAGATAAATACTACGCATTGTGAAATCCACACCGTCGCTCCATCCGTCAAATTGTGTCTGTACACTGGGGACATCGGTACGCGCTTCGGCATAAAGCCATACTAATGTGCCGTGGTCAAGGGCCGCTGAGTGATAATGTTCGGAATTGTTCCCTACAATAAACCAGGCTCTTCCTATAGCGGTGTCATTTGACAGGACTGTGATTTGATGCTTGTCTCTCTCGAAATAGGCCGTGAGACTGCGATCGGATGTCACGGTGAAGCTGTAGGGATTGGCCGTCAAGGTCTCACCATTGGATATCCAATGTAAGAAATGGTTGTTCTCTGTGGGTGTGGCAGTGATTGTCGCTGTGCTGCCGTAGACAAACTCTCCGCCACCGGATACGTGCCCCATGGTCAAGTCGGACGAGGAAACGTTGACGGTATAGGTGATTTGCTGGAAATAGGCGGTGAATGCTTTGTCGGCAGCCACAGTGAAGCTGTAAGGGTTGTCGGTTATGGTGTCGCCCTCCGAAATCCAGTAAAGGAAACTGCATCCGTTGTTGGGTGTTGCAGAGATTGTGGCTGTAGTGCCGAGGGAGTAATCCCCGCCTCCGGAGACAGAACCCATGTTGCTGTTGGCGGAAGTCACGCTGACAGTGCGGGTGGCGAGACGGAAATGGGCGGTGAATGTCTTGTTGCCGACCACCGTGAAGCTGTACGGATTTGCGGTTATGGTGTCGCCGTTCGAAATCCAGCATACAAACACTGAGTTCGAATTCGGCGTTGCCGACAAGGTCGCGGTCTCACCATATGCATATTGTCCGCCGCCTTGCACGTATCCAAGGTTACTGTTGGCGTTGTTGACAGTTATGTCGTACAGGGTTGTCACGGGGCATCCGCCGAATCTGATGTCGGCACGGTATTGTAAACGTTTCTTTGAACCGCTGTAGCTTGATGCCGTCGGGTTGTAGTTATAGCTGTCGCTATAGTAGGAGAGCGTTCTGTATTGGCTTCCTGTAGAGGAACAATAGAAACGGTAGTTCGAGCCGTCATAGTCGCCGCTGTTGTCGTCGATGGCGACCACCAGATTGCCTGTACCGTTAAAATGGAACGATGAGTCGAGCTCTATGGTGTTCCATCCTTGGGAGAAGAACATCGGGCCTTCATAGACTTTCTGCATTTGTGAGAGTGGCACAAACTCGCTTGCCCCTGTGCCTGAAAAACTGCTCTTCGTGGTGTTTCCAAGGTAGATGATGCAACTGTCTTTTGTCGACAGGTTATTGCTGTAGGAGTAATTGAAACTAAGGGTGTTGATGTTCATTTCACCGCCTATTTCAGCCGTTGTGTAGAGCATCTGTGTGTAGCTGTAGTTGTAGTATGTGTTAAGCGGCAGGAAATAGAGCGTGGTGTCGCTTGTGCCTATCGTCATGGTTTCAGGCATTGGGCACGATGCCGTCCTAAGATTGAACCAGCTGCTGAATGTGCTGGTGTCGCCAGTTCCGCAAATGCCGCGTACACGCCACTGGTATTCGGTGTTGAGTGTGAGATTGTTGAGTGTGAGGCTCGGCGATGTGGAGGTTGTGCTTTGTATTGCCCCTGTTGAACCTTGTCGCCATTGCACTATGTATTGCGGTGAATTCCCACTCCAATGCAGGTTGGCGCTGTGGCCAGTGATATTGTTGGCCAAGAGGTCGCTGGGCAGCCGGCATCCGCGGAGGTCACTGTAGGTGAAGCTTATCGTCACGCCCGGCGAAGTGACGTTGGTGATGGAAAAGGTGGTGTCGATAACGTTGCCAGTCAGCCAGGGATAGGGGTTTGTCGACGGTGTGAACGATGTGCGTGAGGTGTTTCCGCTGAAGTAGGCTTGCGATACGGTTCCGTTAACCGAGTCATTGTAGCCTCCGGGACGGAAAAGATAGACCTCGTCGAAAGTTGTTGTGCCGTTATAGCTTGCATTGCCGCTATAGCGGTCGTCGATACGGAATATCAGAAGTCCTTTTCCCGGCAGTGCCGTCTCGAAAAACTCGGTGTTGTCGCGATATTCAAGCACATACCACTGGTGAGGCTCTTGGGCGGCTATTTTGTAGGCGCAGTTTTCGTAGCTGTTGTCGCCGAGACTGTGCAGGGTGTAGGTGCCGGGAACGGTTATCTGGGGTATGGAGTCAATCCAGTTGCCGTATTTCATCTTCATATAGGTGCTCATGTGCTGTGGCGGCGTGGAATTGCTGCACATGAGATCCCATGAGCCGACACCGCTGACATTGGTGTTGACGTTGTATCTGTAGAGGTCGGGGGCTCCGAGGGTGTGGAACATCTCGTGGCAGAAAGTGGAGCTGCTGAAATAATGGCTTCCGCTGCCTTCAAGCTGCAGGTTGAAGGTGTAGACTCGCTTGCCATTGATGTATACATATCTGTCGTAAAGGCTCCATTTATGAGGCCAGAGCAGTTCGCTCCATCCGGTGTAGGTGCCTTTGACGACAAAGCAAATATTGTCCACTTTTCCGTCATTGTCCATGTCGAGGTTCAGCGAGGTGGATACAGGATAATTGGCATTGACATATTCCACGGCGCGTTGCAGCAGTCCGAATTCGCGAAGCCTGCTCTCGGTGTCGTCGTTGTAGCCGTTGGGGTTGGTGGTTGCATTGTAGGGCATGTAGTAGCTACGTGGCAGGCTGTCCTGATAGGAGATGATATTGTTGCCGTTCGGGGTGGGGTAGTAGTGGGTCGGAATAAAAATCTTGCCGTAGGAAACGGTCTTGAAATAGTTGTACATCGACGTTGCCGTGGACGAAGAGTCGTTGAACATGGCGTTTATCGTCGACAAAGAGGTGGTGATCTCTGTTTCGTCGCTAAACCTGATGAAAATAACTATATTGTTAAGTGTGCCGTGGTTGGCTCCCGAAGTTTTGCGTCCGTTGGCGGTTTTCTCAATGGGGACATCGTAGCGGTGCTGCAGATTTTCCCAGGTTACTTGGTCGACACCGATATTTGGATGAAGCCCAACAGAGGCGGGATTCACGCTGCCTGCCACATAGTTGGTGGCGACAACGTCCCATCGGTCGGCACTGTAGTGAACGGTGTCGGCATAGACCCAATAGCCTGTGCGTGGATTCTGGATGATTGTGTAGCCAGCCTCGTCATGAAGCCTATGGAAGTACTCGTCGCCGGACAGCAGGCAGTGCAGGGTGTCGCCGTTGGGCTGGATACGTATTGCAGGAGCATTGAAGATTGGCGCCGCGTTGGAAATACTGAACAGTGAAATAATCGCAAGAATAAAAGTGATTGATAACTTTTTGATATTCATTTTGCTGATGTATTATTAGTTTTGTAAAAAAGTCTCGTAACTAATCTGCAAAAATACGATTTTTTTTAAATATGGTATATCGTAAATTTATCATGCTTCAACTCTTTTAGTCTCTGGGACCTTCTTAATCAAAAAAAATGACGTATATTTGCAGTTGGATAGTAAATAGACCGAGTTATGATTATCGATTTTAGTAAGTTGGAAAATAATATTGTACCTCATTTCAAAGGAGGAGAGGGCGAAACGGAAACACGCATGTTCTCCGACGGTGTCAACAAGATCATGCAAGGCACTCTGAAACCAGGCTGTACTATCGGCTACCATTGTCATGAGACCAGCAGCGAAATGATATATATCCTCAGTGGATTGGCACGTTGTTTGTATGATGACGGCGAAGAGTCTCTCGTCCCGGGACAGTGTCACTATTGCCCCAAGGGTCACAGTCATAGCCTTATCAATGCTTCCGTCACTGAACCTCTTGTCTATTTTGCCGTAGTCCCCGAACAGTAAAAACAGATAAACATGAAACGCACATTTTTTGTTGTCCTCACAGCCATGCTTATGGTGTCATGTGGCAATTCACAGAAGAACAAAGCCATCGATAAAATCTCTTTGCAGGATTTTACAGGACAGAATTGCATTGAGATAACCACGAAAGAGGAGATAGACAATGTCAAAGACAACCACATGCAGGTTGAGAATATATATTCCATCAACTGGCCTGATATAAGTGGCTTCAGCCCTGAAATAAAACGACAGCTTGTCATGCTGGCTTTTGGCGACAGTTCCGCGATGACGTTTGAAGAAGCATCAGAGCATTTCCTCGCCAGCACATGGGTGGATGATGACACATTCTTTGGTGGTATAACATCTAATGTGAAGGTCGATTCAATATTCATAGTTCCCTATAGCTATGTGCATCTGGATGGTTTCTGTGATCAGGACAGCAACCTGCTGCTTTTTACTGTCAACGAGGAGAGATACTGTGCCTATACAGATAAAACCACCCTTACCACAAGAATGCTTACTGTCGACCTCGCCACAGGGGATATCGTTCAGTTATGTGACCTCGTAGACACGTTCAAACTCGGCGAAGTAATGTTGCGAGCCCTCGAGGATGTTGCCGTAAACAAGGAAAATGGCAATTTCACGAAATACCTTTTTGACGATTATTCTGAACGACTGCCTCAGCCTGACGGTTTCTTTATCGACAATACCAGAAGCGTGATAGTTGCTTACTTCAATCCAGGTCATGTGCAATATCCCATCTGTGGAACACTCGAGGTCATTATGCCGGTATTCTGGCTCTCTAAGCATATCCCTCTTAGCGAATATGCCAAAGAACTGTTTGGTCCTGACAGCTATATAGAATGATGGTGGAGAGTATCCATACATGCCCTGAATTGATGGATGCCATCCAGCAGATAGGCCTTGTGCCGTTGCTTGACAGCGGCATCCCTGGTTTCTCTGCCGACGAGTTGGTGGCTCCGGAGTGCCGGTATGTGAGGAAAGACGACGGCTCCTGGGACTGGCCGCTGTGGGATTGGAAAGGTCCTATCGTCACTGAAGGCCATTTCGCCTACGGTAAGTTTTTCGGCGGCAAGGCGGGATTCGTCAGTATGGAATGGTGGCCTGATCTTTGCAACTACCGCCGGGCCAAATATCCCGAGCCTGCCGAGGACAGCGTCGAGGAAATCATCCTTGAGATATTACGTGTCAATGGAAACATGATTACGAGGGACCTGAGGAGTGCCTGCGGTTTCGACGGTGCCAAGATGCGTTCTCGCTTTGACAGTTACGTCACCCGCCTCCAGATGGCCTGCCGTGTGGTCACCGAAGATTTCGTCTACCCCACCGACAAACACGGTAACCGCTACGGCTGGGGTTGGGCCCTCCTCAACACCCCAGAGCACCTCTTCGGTCACGAAGCCTGCAATTGCGAGCGGACGCCCGAAGAGAGCCTCCAGCGTATCCTCACCCATCTCCGAGGCCTACTCCCGCAAGCTACAGAAAAACAGCTACTCAAACTTATCGCTTAATACCAATTTTTGTGCCATCTCGTTGAGGGCGACAAAGCGGTAACGCTGTGATGTGGTCGGGAGAGGCGTATAGCTATAATGACGGGTTTTCGCCTTGCGGCGTAATGTCTCTTCCACGGCAACTTTGACAGAACTTTCAAGGAAGGTCTGTTCGGTGGGTTCCAATAATAACAGCTGCCCTTTGGAGCATGCATCAAAATACACCCCTCCTGGCTTGTAGAAGTGTTCGTGGGGAGACCCTTCCTTTGGGAAGCCATCGCAAAGAAGCACCACCAGAGGGTATCCTTGTTCCCGAAGGGTGCGAGCAATCATTTTCTCTCCCTTGCTGATGGCGGCAGTGTAGGTGACAGCCCCGTTATGTGCTGCGGCAAGCACCAATTGCAAACGTTCCTGCATCTGCTCGCCGGTGGCACGGCGCGACATCTCCACCATCTGGCGGTCGGGCCAATCGAGGAGGAACTGGTTGCCCATCGAGGTGAACAACAGGCCATCGGATTCCGTCCGTCGATGAAGCTTGAAGAGGTCTGGATTATGGTTTTTGAGCCATAGGCGGCGTGGGTTATCCTTGACATAGTCAATCATGTGGCGTAGCTGTCCTGGTGCGTGAAGGATACGCTCATGATAGTAGGCCGGATTCTGCTCCCAGATGCTCCCTCTCCCCTCAAAAATGCAGGCAAACTGCACGAGAGCCTCATCGCCGCGTCCATCCCCTCCGCTTCTGTGCACCCCGGCGTCGTTCTCGCTGTTTTCCCCTGCATTCCCTCTGTTTCCGTGCACCTCGGTGGTGTTTTCGCAGTTTCCCCCTGCATTCCCTCTGTTTCCGTGCATCCCGGTGGCGTTTTCGCCGCCGTCAATCCTCTCGCCGCCGCCAAAATACTCCTCCTTGTAAACCTTGGTGCATCCGCTCTTAAACCCGCGGACCACCGCCCCGATGCTCTGCGGCAGCGGCTCCAGCACTTGGATGACAATGTGGATATGATCGGGCATCACCTTCTGTGCCAGCACCTTCAAGGCAAAGCCTTTCCCTGCGTAGAACTGTGCCAATCCGCTCAGCATCCTATACACCCTGTGTCCGAAGCTGTTGAGTTTGACGAACGCTGTCTCGGCGTTCTTGCCCTCCAGAGTTCCGAACAGAGGGAACCGTCTTTCTACAACAAAAGTGAAATGATATATGGCACGTCCCCTGTAGTCCCAACCGTTCTCGCGATGGTGCCTCGTCGGGTCGACAGGCCGCCACACACTTGGTCTCTTGTCATTCTCTTGTGCCATATTATTCATGCTTTTCTAATTGCAAAAGTACGCCTTTTCATGCAAGTGGCAAAATTAATTTTTGCCGTTTGGATTTTTATTCGTATCTTTGCACTTGCTTTCGAGAGCGAAAGCTGTAAGCAAGAAAAGCATTGCGATATAGTCCTTATCTATAAATTCGCCAAATTTTAGCAGGAGGATTGAGCATTTATGCTTTCGCTTGATTGTGTATGCTATAATTCCATAGCATATCTTCAGGCGTGAGATATGTTCCCTTCAAGTTCGTTCCTGCAAAGGTGTTTGGCGATACCTATAGATAAACGACATGAGCACATAACCTCATGCCTTTTCTTATTGGTATTGATTAACGTTCCGTTGGAGGGTCGGAATACAAAAGTAGTATTTTATATGAAACGTTTATTAATTATTGCATTGTTTACATTAGTTTCTTCGACTGTCATGGCTTATGATTTTATGGCTTATACCTTTGATGCAAATGGTGCTGTTAATGGTATGTTATATTATAATATTATTGACGGAGGGTGTCAAGTAACAAGTGAGTTTGATTCGTATCCATATAATGATAATTATTATGATCCGGTTGATATAATTATTCCTTCTACAGTTTGGTATGAGGGCACCTCATACTCTGTCATTAGTATAGGAGATCATGCTTTCGATAGAGGTTCTTGTATTAATTCGATTACAATTCCTAATTCAGTCACAAGCATCGGAGAGAGCGCTTTTTGTGAATGCTATGACTTGACTTCAATAACCATTCCAAACTCTGTCACAAGCATCGGAGAGAGAGCTTTTTATTATTGCTATAGCTTGACTTCGATAACCATTCCAAGCTCTGTCACAAGCATTGGAGTTAAAGCTTTTTATGAATGCAGAGGTTTGACTTCAATAACCATTCCAAATTCTGTCACAAGCATCGGAGAGGGGGCTTTTTCTGGTTGCTCTGGCTTGACTTCAATAACCATTCCAAACTCTGTCACAAGCATTGAGGGGAAAACTTTTGCTGGATGCAGTAGCTTAACATCGATAACTATCCCGAACTCTGTCACAAGCATCGGAGAGTGGGCTTTTTCTGGTTGCTCTGGCTTGACTTCGATAACCATTCCAAGCTCTGTCACAAGCATTGGAGTTAAAGCTTTTTATGAATGCAGAGGTTTGACAAAAACAAACTACACGGGTTCTATTTCTCAATGGTGTAATATAGATTTTTCTATTACACCTGCTGATGGTGGGCCCGTTAATTCGAATTATTCGAGCAACCCTATTGTTTATTCACATAATTTATTTATTAACAATATAGAAGTGATTGATTTGGTGATCCCTGATGATGTGACGATGATTAAGGATTTGGCTTTTGTTTGTTGCACGAGACTGTCATCGTTGACAATTGGAAGTTCTGTCACCAGTATTGGTGTTGGTGCTTTCTTTATCTGTACCGGATTGACTGAAATAACAAGTCTTAATACGGTTCCTCCAATTTTATATATGTATATAGATTGGAACCCTTTTTATGGTATAAGTCTTTATTACATACCTAAAAATATTCCATGTGGAACATTAGCAGCATATCAATCAGCATGGGGAGGTATTAACTATAGCGAGGACTGTGGCGCTATAGAGGAAATATCGGAAGCTCCTCTTATATACCAACTCGATGGTGGAATTATTGTTGAGGGTGGAGAAGGCAACATAATAACGTTATATGACATGAATGGGCGTATGCTGGCCACTAAACGTGACGACTACACCCAATTACGGTTTGACGTCCCTGCCTCAGGAGCCTATTTGATTAAGATTGGTAACTATCCCGCTAGAAAGGTGGTGGTGATAAAATAATATATTATCTTTAGCATACAATACTTTGAAACCATGCTCATGATTCATCAATCATGAGCATGATTTTTTTTTCAAAAACATATATCTGTGGGTGATTCAAATTCTCATTATGAAGAATTATTTTGGTATATTCAAGAAAAGTTGTATTTTTGCATCGTTTTTTGAACGTTTTCGCAGGTCGAGCGCAGAGGACAAATCATATAGTGTATGGACTATGCTGAGGCGAGAAAACGTCAACGAAGTTAATGGAATATATGAATTATCTACAGTTCAGAGAGCAATGGCACAGTTTGGGGTGCTTCAACATTTACCAGGTACGTGCATGGCGAGCCGATTTTGACCGCACCAACCTCTCCCGCTGGGTGAAGCGTGGATATCTGGCTCGGATTCGCCAAGACTGGTATGCTTTCAGCGATATGGTCTCCCAGCCAGACGCGGCAAGGTATGTGGCCAGTACAATCTATAGCCCTTCCTACATAAGTCTTCATGCTGCATTGGCCTTTTTTGGCATCATACCCGAGGCTGTGACAAAGATTACCTGTATCACGACCATGCGCACCACTTCATACAGCAATGTATTTGGTGAATTCAGTTACCAAACCGTCAAACCCAAGATCTTTTTCGGATATACACAAATGTCAATGCCTTCGGGAGGAAGTTATCTTATGGCACTTCCTGAGAAGGCAATGGTCGACTTATTGTATCTTTATCCTCAGTATGGTACCAAAGAGACTCTACTTGACCTTCGATTTGATGACGACTGGATGCAGGAGGAACTGAATATAGAACGGCTGCTGGATTTTGCCTCGCGATGCGATTCCAAAAGTCTCCAAAAAAGAGTAGATTTACTTATCAATACCTATCTTCATGATTGAAATAAATTCGTTATTAGGCTATTATCCACAAGCGATTGCGACAAACAAGGCATTTCACAAACATATCTTGAAAGAATATGTTGAACTGCTGGCGTTGGAGCATCTGTCTCGGTCTCCACTGGTGGCCAAGATTGTATTCATAGGCGGAACCAATCTCAGGCTTGTTCATGGAATTGACCGCTTCTCCGAAGATTTGGATTTCGACTGCAAAGGACTGACCAAGACTGAATTTATAGCATTATCGGACGAAGTGGCAAAGTGTTTGAGAAATAACGGTCTGCGGGTGGAACTGCGTGATAAGGACACCTCACACCTTACAGCGTTTCGGCGTAACCTCTATTTCCCTGAGTTGCTGTTCGAGATGGGGCTATCCGGCCATCGCGATGAACGCTTCCTGATGAAAATAGAATCTCAGGATCAAGGTGTCAGTTATCAGTCACAGTCAGCATTGATTAATTGCTGTGGATTCTTGTTTCCCATGCCTGTGGCGCCCAAAGAGGTGCTTCTGTCCATGAAACTGTCGGCATTACTGACGAGAGCAAAAGGACGGGATTTCTACGATACAATCTTTTTATGGCAGCAGACAAGCCCTGACTACGACTTCCTTAGCGACAGATGCGGTATTGGTACGCCAAAGGCCCTGAAAGAGGCATTGAAAGAGAAACTGTCGTCCACAGACTTAAAATTGAAGCAGCGAGACTTCGAGCATCTGCTTTTCAATACGGCTCGTAGCGCACAGATTCTTTATTTCAAGGAGTTTATAGATGAGAAACTATCCTGATTTCCTATTGTGCAGAAAATAATTTGTATAATTGCCACATGAGCATAAAATAAGCAAGGACATCCATTCGGGTGTCCTTGCTTGTTTACACATAAGTCTGTCGCCTAGCAGAGCTCGTGGATTACGAGGCCGGAGCGGAGCTTTGGCTCGAACCAGGTAGTCTTCGGAGGCATGATGTTGCCAGTGTCGGCAATGTCGATGATCTGCTTCATGCTCACGGGATAGAGGGCAAAGGCGACCTTCATCTCGCCGTTGTCGACGCGACGTTTCAGCTCGCCGAGGCCGCGGATACCGCCGACGAAGTCGATACGCTTGTCGGTGCGGAGGTCCTTGATGCCAAGCACCTTGTCGAGGACGAGGTTGCTGAGGATGGTGACATCCAAAACTCCGATGGGGTCGTTGTCGTTGTAGGTGCCGGGCTTG
>JAGADZ010000066.1 GCA_017613375.1 Bacteroidales bacterium
CAAGAGCGTCGACGTAGAGCTTACCTTTGACCCCCCTTGGAGTTTCGAGAACATGAACGACGCCACAAAGGCAGAACTCGGTTTTTTGTAATAGAAGACAATCACCATGAGACTCCGCAAGAAACAACAGCAATTCATCGAGACCGCCACCGCCAAAGGAGGCAGTTTCAGTGCATTGTTTTGGAAACGGTTCAAGCGTAACAAGATGGCTATGACAAGCATCATTGTCATCGTCCTTTTCGCCATTGTTGCGTTGCTGGGTTATCTTATCACTCCCGACCACACCCCTTACTGCAACCAGCAATATCTGGAGCTGGCGTCGTTGAAGCCTTTCAGCAAAGCCACCTTTGTCATTGTTGACGACAGCATAGGACACGGCAAAACAGGCCCTCTGCACACCATGGTGAAAGGCAGGCCTTTGGAGGGCACTGCCATACCTATCTACAGTCACAGCACCATAGGCGACAGCATAGAGGTGGAGACCTACACAGGGTCGGTACCCAACGACGGTGAAGTGATACGCTATGCCGCCAGTGAAGTACAACGGATAGAACGTCGCACCTTCTTTTTCGGCACCGACACCTACGGGCGTGACGTGCTTAGCCAGGTTATGATAGGAAGTCGCGTGAGTTTGTCGGTGGGTTTCATCGCCGTGGCAATAGCATTGCTTATCGGTCTTTTGCTCGGAGCCCTGGCGGCATACTATGGAGGTTGGGTCGACAATGTGATAATGTGGCTCATCAATGTGGTGTGGTCCATACCTACAGTGTTGCTTGTCATTGCGATAACTTTTGCCCTTGGCAAAGGCTTCTGGCAGGTGTTCATAGCCGTAGGACTGACCATGTGGGTAGACGTGGCGCGAGTAGTGCGAGGACAGGTGTTTGCCGTCAAGGAGAAAGAGTATGTGGAGGCGGCACGAGCCCTGGGATACGGCACGCCACGGATAATCTTCCGACATATTCTTCCAAACATCATTGGTCCCGTGATAGTTATAGCCGCCTCGAACTTTGCCACTGCCATTTTGCTTGAAGCCGGTCTTAGTTTTCTCGGAATCGGCGTCCAACCACCAATGCCGTCATGGGGGAGCATGGTGAAAGAGAACTACGGCCAAATATTGCTTGACAATGCCTACCAAGCATTCATCCCTGGCATTGCCATTATGATTATAGTATTAGCTTTCATGCTTTTAGGCAACGGTATACGCGATGCTCTTGATATAAAAAGTTAAAAATACAACTTCCGAAACATAGAATAAAAATAAAAAAAAACTTAAATACTATTGTTAAATAAAAAAAAAGGTGTACTTTTGCATAAAATTTCGCAAGAGATTTATAACAACAAAGAGAATAAACAAAACTATTAACTTTTTAAAACACAATTAAAATGAAAAATGTATTTAGATTTTTGGGCATAGCTCTTGCTGCTTGCTCGATGCTCGTTGCCTGTGGTGATGACAAAGTAGAAGTTATTGCCAATGCAAATGACGCTTCTTTAGGTACTGTTACCGGTGGTGGTAAATATCTTGCTGGCGAAACCGTCACATTGACCGCTACCCCGAACCAAGGTGCTTCTTTTGTTAACTGGAGCGACGGCGTTACCGAGAATCCTCGTACCATTGTTGTTCCCGCTGAAGGTCCTGTTACCTACACCGCCAATTTCGTAGCTAACGGTGTTAACGTTGTTTTCGACGCCAACACTTGGAAAGCCGCTGACATCCTCGGTGCTGACTATTCTACCTACGGCCTTGTCCAGTTCCAGGCTTTCAAAAACTATGACAGCGCTGTTGAACCTTCTGTTCAGGGTTACATCCCCTCTACCGTAGGTACCCAGACCCACATGGACAACAACGACTACTACTTCATGTTCTACTATGAGAACGACAATGACGTCACTGAAATGAGCGGTAATCAATATCCTAACTGGCAGCCCACTCAGGGTGAATTCACCGAGTCTATCACCGCCATCGACCTGACCGCTCTCACCGTTTCTGGTATCGCTCAGGGCCCGATGTTCTATCTGCCCGACTATCTGAATGAAATCGAGACCGTCAAGCAGATGACCGTCAACATCAACGCTGCTCAGTGGGAAAATGTTGGCAAAGGTGGCAAGACCATGAAACAAATGGGTAAACTTTACACCAAATAATAAAGAGTCATGAAAAAAGCTTTTAGATTATTAGCATTCTCATTCGCAATCGTAGCTCTTGTAGCAGCCTGCAAAAACAACGCTCCAGAGGAAGAGACCGACACCAATGCTCCTGTTGACACTCCAGCAGTAGTAGACTCTCTCCCCGCTGACACCGTTGCTCAGGATACCATTGTTGCCGAAGAGCCTGCAGCTGCAAAGCCCGCCGGCAAGAAGGTCACCAACAAGAGACCCGGTGCTAACGAGACAACGACAACTCTCCCCGGAGGCGCTACAGCCACCACTAACAATGCTGGCAAATTACAGAGAAACAACAACAATACACCTATGGCAAATCAAAACAACACCACGGTGAACGGTACTCCTGTAAACGCAGCTCCTGGAAAGTTACAGAGAAAACAATAATTGTTAATCAATACGAAAAAGGGACTGCCACATTCTGTGCAGTCTCTTTTTTTTTAATCAGACTCCTTATCATGAGAAAACAAGCCCTGATAACCACGCTCTCATTCCTCGCAATAATGATTGTCGGTTCTTCATCGTGCTCATGTGGCAATCCCAAAAAGAAGATAGAGAAAATTGCATACAAGTATCTCTACGCCATGGCAAACTACCGTGTCGACGATGCAGTCCCTTTCTGTACACAAGAGACCCTTGACGGTGTGATCGCCCAAAGTCGGGAAATGATAAAAAATGTCCAAAAAGGATACATAGAATCCGACACCCCCGCCAAGGTAAAAATACTCAGCGTTGAAATCACGAGCGACACCACGGCCATAGCCCATTTCAATAAAGTCACACCTATAAAAGAGCATAACGGCCAGATTGACTTGGTTTGCCGAAACGGCCAATGGCTTGTACATGTATTACTGCCGTCACAAAAAAGGAGTAACAAAACCACTCCTGTACAGCAAATGCCTCAATCGACTGACACCGTAATCAACGGAAGAGTAATCATGGGATTCCCTTCACAGCCGAAATAATAAAGTTTAAAGGTTAAAGTTTTATATCACTCGCAATCGAACTATTGCCAACAATTGTTACTGCTTTGGCTGGCGTGCTTGATTAAAAAACTTATTTTTTAATCATTGCTTTAGTAGAAAAGTTCAAAAAAAAAAAACCGGAATCGTCCGGCTTTTTTTTATATAAAATCAACGCACTCTCAACCTGCGTCCGACGCGAAGCACCGTGGTGCTCTTTATGCCATTGAGCTGGCAGAGTTTCTTGACGGTGGTATGGTATTTGCGTGCTATGGAGCCAAGGGTATCACCTTTCTTGATGGTATGATACTTGGCTGGATTGGCAGGCTTGGCTGGTTTCTGAGGACGAACGACAGGGTTGTTTGCCGTATCGTTGCCAGCAACGACGACCGCTGCAGTGGCCGTGTCACCCACGCGGATAACCTTGCCTCCTTGACGTGCAGCACGGTAAGCGTCACGGCTAAGCGTGGATGGAGAGATATTGAAACTACGGTTCACCGGACGGTTGGTGTCGGCGAGGCTATGGGAGAAAAGCCACTGGTATGTCTCGGGAAGATAGAAGGCACGAGCCAACGAACCATGGTCCATTCCCGCGAGACGAGTCCATATGAGGCGTTCGCCATTGCCGCAGGCGTTCATGGCGTCGACCACATGCTGCGAAGCACTGATCTTGACAGCACGGTCGGCAGTGCCGTGGAGAATCCACAGAGGCATCTGGTTTAGGCCGCAGTAGTCTCTCAAGGTGCCTCCACCACAGAGAGCCATGGCAGCAGCGATGCGGTCGGGATAGGTGCCGGCAAAATTGATAGTGCCGTAACCGCCAAGGCTCATGCCGAGGACATAAATGCGATTGGTGTCAACAGTGCAGTGTTTCTTGACCCATTCCACGACATTCATCAGTTTCTCAGGCTTCCAGCTACCGCCGGGGTTCTGGGGAGCCAACACAATTGCGTCAATCCTCATTCCCATCTCTATAGCGGCAATTGTGCCATAACGTTTCACACGGTTGAGGTCGTGACCGCACAGGCTCTTGCCATGCAGGAAGATAACGAGCGGCTTGGGGGTCTCACCCTTCACATATCCTTCCGGAGTATAAAGCCAGAAATTATAGCCGTCGGCTACTTTGTTATGATTGGCAGAGAGATGCTGTGCCGACAGTGTGGCGGCAAAAGAAACTGCGAGTATCAGAAAGAGTATTTTCTTCATTTCGATTAGTTTTTGAAAAAGAAACTGCAAAAATACGAAAAAAAACGAAAACGGCAAAAAAAATCGCTGAAAGACAATAAGAAAAATTTTGCCAATCAGAAAATTAGTTGTAACTTTGCCATTCCTACCGTGGGACCACATTCCTGCCAATGCGGTAAAACACAGTAGGTTAACAAATGTTTAACCGGCAGGCAGGGCCACAAAAAAAAAATATTATCCTTATATGGATTATAAAAATGTTCAACCGTTAGAGGATTTCGATTGGAGTGCAATCGATGACAAATCTGAGAAAAAAAACCAGGCAGAAATCGATCAGCAGACTGAAGCCTATGAGAAAACCTTTAACCAATTCACAGAGCAGGAAGTAATAGAAGGCACCATCGTGTCCGTCAATGACCGCGAGGCCGTTGTGAACATCGGATTCAAATCGGACGGTGTCATTCCCGCATCAGAGCTGCGTTACAACCCCGACTTCAAGTCCGGCGACAAGATTGAAGTGTACGTCGAGAGCCAGGAGGATGCCAACGGCCAGTTGATGCTTTCCCACAAGAAAGCCCGCATCCTGAAGTCATGGGAACGTGTAAACGAAGCTTACGAAAAGCAGGAAATCATCACCGGTTATGTGAAGAGCCGCACCAAAGGCGGTCTTATCGTCACTGTATTCGACAACATCGAGGCCTTCCTGCCTGGATCGCAGATCGACGTGAAGCCTATCCGCGATTATGATGTATTCGTAGACAAGAACATGGAATTCAAGGTTGTGAAAATCAACCATGAATACAAGAACGTCGTTGTCTCGCACAAGGCCCTCATCGAAGATGAAATCGAGGCCCAGAAAGCCGAAATCATCAGCCACCTTGAGAAAGGTCAGGTGCTTGAAGGCGTTGTCAAGAATATCACCTCCTACGGTG
>JAGADZ010000067.1 GCA_017613375.1 Bacteroidales bacterium
AGTCAACCCATGACAGGGATAATGCACATCAAGTAAACAATTATCAGGTGTAGTAAAATATAGTAAACAATTATCAGTTATTAATCACAAACCAGAGTCAACCTAAATCAGGAAACGACAGACGCCCTCTTTTTTTTTGCAAAGTTTATCTTGAGGTATGAGGTATGAGGTATGAGGTATGACGTATGAGGTATGAAGTATGAGGTTATTTAAGATTGAGAAGATAAATAGTTAACGTTAAAGTTTGCTCCACTTCGGTCGCAGGCCATGACCATAGGTCAGGCAGAAAGTTGAAAACAAGTTTTCGTTTTCGCCAAGAAAGGTTTTCGTCTTCGTCTTCGTCCAAAACTTATCCTACGTTCACGCCTGCTGTGACCAGTTGACTGGGGGTGACGAGTACTAATCTTCCATCCTTATCCTCGGCACTGAGAATCATACCTTCACTCATAACACCTTTAAGCTTGCGAGGCTCGAAATTGGCTATAAAGCATACCTGCTTGCCTACCAGTTTCTCGGGTTCGGGATAGAATTTGGCGATGCCGCTTACTATGGTTCTTCCTCCCATTCCGTCATCTATCTTGAATTGCAGCAGTTTGTCGGCTTTGGGTACTTTGCAGCATTCCAACACCGTACCTACGCGGATGTCCATTTTACAGAAGTCGTCAAAACTCACTTTTTCTTTGACTGTCGATGGTTGCCAGGCATTAAGCTCATTTTGTCTCTTTGTCTCAAGGAGTTTGTCTACTTGTGCTTGGATGGTGGCATCGTCAATCTGTTCGAAAAGCAATTCGGGTTGCTCTATAGTGTGGCCTTCCATCATCAGCTCGGCATTGCCCACATGGCGCCAGCCCATAGCGGGCAAGTTCATGATGCGGTGCATCTTGTCGGCGGTAAATGGAAGGAAAGGAGCACAGAGAACGGCAAGGTTGGCACAGATTTGCATTGCTATGTTAAGCACTGTGGCGGTGCGTGTCTCATCAGTCTTGAAGAGTTTCCATGGTTCGGTCTCTGTCAGGTATTTGTTTCCGAGACGAGCCAGATTCATCATTTCTGCGAGGGCTTCGCGGAAGCGGTAGGTCTCGATGCTGCGGCCGATTTTTTCAGGATAGGTGCGTATCTCCTCAATGGTTTGGCGGTCCAAGTCTGTGAGAGCGCCTTTGGCAGGCACTTTGCCTCCGAAGAATTTGTGGGTGAGGACAAGGGTCCTGTTTACGAAGTTACCGAGGATAGCCACCAATTCGCTGTTGTTCTTCAGTTGGAAGTCTTTCCATGTGAAGTCGTTGTCTTTTGTCTCAGGAGCATTGCTGCAAAGGGTGTATCGCAAGACATCCTGTTTTCCGGGGAAGTCTTTTAGATATTCATGCAGCCATACTGCCCAGTTGCGCGAGGTGCTTATCTTGTTGCCCTCAAGGTTCAGGAACTCATTGGCAGGCACGTTGTCGGGCAGGATATAGCTGCCGTCGGCATGAAGCATAGAGGGGAAGATGATGCAGTGGAAAACGATATTGTCCTTGCCTATGAAGTGCACTAACTTGGTGTCTTTTTCTTTCCACCATTTCTCCCAGTCGTCGCCTTTCAGCTGTTTTGTGAAGCTGATATAGCCTATCGGGGCGTCGAACCACACATACAGCACTTTACCTTCGGCATCGGGGATAGGTACTTTTACACCCCAGTCGAGGTCTCTTGTCACGGCACGAGGTTGGAGACCGGCATCTATCCATGATTTACATTGGCCATATACATTTGTTTTCCAGTCGTCCTTATGTCTTTCGAGAATCCATTGACGCAACCAGGGCTCGTCTTTGTCGAGAGGCAGGAACCAGTGTTTGGTCTCTTTCAGGACAGGCTTGGCACCGCTAAGCATTGACTTAGGGTTAATCAAGTCCGTGGCATTGAGCGATGTGCCGCAGGCTTCGCATTGGTCGCCATAGGCATGTTCGTTGCCGCAATGAGGGCATGTGCCGGTGATATATCTGTCGGCGAGGAACTGTTTGGCCTCTTCGTCGTAGTATTGCATAGAGGTCTTCTCTACGAATTTCCCTTCGTTGTATAGTTTTTTGAAGTATTCTGCTGCCGTTTCGTGATGCTCTTTGCTCGAGGTGCGGGAATAGATGTCAAAAGAAATACCCAACTCTCTGAAGGAGTCGCGGATAATGGCATGGTAGCGGTCTACAATGTCTTGCGGTGAGCAGCCTTCTTTGCGTGCCTTGATAGTTATAGGCACTCCATGTTCATCGCTGCCGCCTATGAACATCACCTCTTCGCCTGCCGCACGCAGATAGCGCACGTAGATGTCAGCGGGGACATAGACTCCCGCCAGATGTCCAATATGTACAGGCCCGTTGGCATAAGGCAGTGCAGAGGTTACGGTGTAACGTTTGAATTTCTGATCTTTCTCTGTGTAAGTCATATCTAATAGTTTTAATTTCTTTTTTCCAATAGAGATATCTCTCTTTCAATGGATTCCTTCTCACAGTGCAGTTTGGCAATCTGGCTTTCGATGAAGTCTTCGCTATATTTGCTGTCGCAAAAGCCATTGCCACGTGCCACATATTCAGGACTGTCCATATCGCTGTCGAGTTCTTCATAGTTGGCTATGGCTTGTTCCACGGCATTGAGTTTTGATATCAGTTCATTTAGTTCCATTGGTTATACATCTATGGTTAATACTTCCTCGAACGGTATGCCGTTCTTGTATTTTCCTGTGACCCTGAGTTTATGGCTCGGTGAGTCGTCACGCCATACAACCCATATCTCGTTGTTTTCAAGCTTTATGATATAGCCTCCGTCGACTTTCCAAGATACTTTTCCGATATTTGGCGTTGTAATCAGGAAGTGGCGTTGGTCGTTGCGGTCTTCTTCAATGGTGGCCTTATGTCCCACAATCTCCTCAAAGAAGAACTCTGTCATCTTGTCGCGAATGAACTCGAAGTTCTTCTGGTTCCAGCTGCCGTCGGCGTGGTGGTGCAGTGAGTGCCCTTCGCCGGGGAAGGAATAGAACCAGCTTCGGCGTCCCAGTTCACGTATACGTTTGTCAATCTGGACAGAGCCGTACATACGGTCGAACATTTTTTCTCCAAGCTTTTCGCTGATATCGTTGAATGGGAATCCGTTGTCGTAGGGCACCACTTGGTCGGCGTCGCCATGGAACGAGATGATATCCGTTTGGCTGTTTTTCAGCATATTCAGATTTGTCAAGGCTCCCCACATATTGGCGACGGCTTTTATGTGGAAATGCACGCGAATGTTGTTCCCGCTGCCATCTATGGGACCGAGGTCGCGGCGGCGGCGTTCATAGACAGCCCTGGGGCGGTCCTTCTCCCGCATGAAAGCCAGATTCAGTGCAGTGATACTTCCCGCACTCGCACCTCCGACAAAAATCAGATTGGTATCAATATTATATTGCTTGGCGTGCTCAACGAGGAAACGCATTGCGGCATGGGCATCCTGCAAAGCCATATAGCCTGTGCGGGTAATCTCTTTTTTCGCGGGGAGGAACCCCATACGGTAGTTTGCCGATGCTGTGACATAGCCCATGGCGGCAAAGTGACGGCACCATCCCACGATAGCACTGTCCTGCTTGTCGCCCACATAGAATCCGCCTCCGTGCAATAGCATCAGTAATGGCCTGAGAGTATCACTGTTGTCAGGCAAGTAGATGTCCATGGTTAATGACTGCGGAACGCGGAATATGCTGTTTCTTAGACCCGAACTGACGATTTCGGCATAACTGTCGTCATCGGTCCCGGGTTTGCTAATCCAGTAACCATTGGCTTGACCATACTGCACATCTCTAAGCATGTTGATGTTATAGGTCTCTTTCCTGAATCGTGGGTCCTTTTCCGGAGTGTACTCGGGCTCCTGATAAAGGTATACTGTGGCGTTCTGGCGTTGTTCTTTCCAGTGGATATCGCGACTGAAAGTGTGACGCTCGGCACAACTCAGACCATTGATTTTGTAGTAGTGGCCGTACATCATATCGTCCGTAAGGCTGTCCACGACAACAAAGCAAGTGTCCTCACCAATGATTACTTTATATGTCACTCCGATTTCCGGTGTGTAGTCTCCTTCCAGAATGAACGGTGTCTCAGGTATATTGGTGGCTATCTTCCTGGCGGGACCTTTGGTGTCGGTAACTTTGTGACGGCCTCCGCAAGATGACAGAAGAAATACCGTAAATATTATGATGGCTATCCGTTTCATTTGTTGTTGTGTGTCTTTTTGATATGTCTTATGAGTTGGGCACTGACGTTCCAGTGGCTGAATCCGCCGTCCATAGTCTTGCCCTGCGGTATTGCTATGGTCAGTGTATGATTGCCAGGCTTCAAATCGCTGAGGTCGAAATAGACGGGTTGCGTGGCTGTCCCGGGGCACCAGCCGCTCCTGCTAAGGTCGCTGCTGGAGATGCCGTTCCAGAAATTGCCCGACACGGGGTTCCATTCGCGGTAGCGGGCACAGTCGCACCGCCAGGGGGTGTAGCTGAACATCTTGTTGCCGTCGATGAATATCTCGTTCTCTTTGGGGTTGAATTCATCGCCGCCGCCCCAGCCGCCGTGACCGGTACTGATATAGCGTAGCGTCAGCACACTGTCCCCCTCCTCTACGTTAAAATGAACGGTGATGCTGTCGGTGCCGAAGATTTTGCCGTAGTTCTGTCCTGCCATCTCCAGCACATTGCAGGTGTTGATGAGCGAGACGACATTTGGTGCCCTGTACTTCAATGCCCATTCATAGTCGTTGGGGTAGGATTTGATGTCAAGGTTGACTATATGTCCGCCACCGTCGTAGTTGCCTATGAAACAGCCTATCCACACCTCACCTTCCAGCAGTGACTGGAGCTCCGTAACCTCCTGTTTGTAAAAGGTTTCATCCTCCCACTCCAGTCCGTCAATCTTCACACGGTCGTTGAATTTGCCCACACCGAATGGGGTGAAGAAGCGCATCAGTTCCACAGGAGGTTCGTAAATGCCGGGTATGAAGGATGAATAGGGATTCAGGTAATCCTTGTATTTTTTCATTGTGGAGGGTGCCGCAACGATACCCTGGTAGCGTTCGCCATCCTTGCCAACGATAGTAGGTAGTGAGTCGGGGTGGTAGAAGATTCCGTCAAGGAAATTGGGATGGTTGGTACCGGCAAGGGGGATGACGAAGACCGAACCGGTGCGGTCGTAGGCGTCGCCGTTGGAACGCTGGCGTAGCTCTATGAAGGTCTGGTAGTGCGACGGAAGCTTGGGGAGCAGAATCCTTTTCAGTATCAGTGTGCCGCCTGCATAGTGAAGCGTTGTGTCAAAGGGGATATCGGTAATGGTCGGTTTCTCCTTTCCCCAGCATATCTGCTCGTTTTCAAACACGTGTGTTGTCAGAATCATCCTCTCGCGTCTGATAATGCTCATTTCGCGACCTGTTTTGCGGATGCCCATATTGTCGGGGAGCAACTGTTTCATTTTTTCTCTGCCATTCAGCCTTCCGGAGAGTTCTATCTGTACCAAGCCGTTGCGTACCATCTGTATCAGGACGCCCCGGAACTTCCCGTAATAGGGTAGGGGGTTGACATCCGTTCCCTCTTTTGTTGAAAAGAGCAGCTCGATACGATTGCTGTTTATGGTTGTGGTGTATTTAGTTGTCTTGGAATCAACAATCAGGGTGTCCCATTTGATGTCGCTTCGTTTCATCGTCGAGGCTACGCAGTAGGTGCTGTCGCTGTATTTGTACAGGTAATAGATGCTGTCGGTCCGGTAATCGACATAGGTGAACTCCTCAGAATAGCCAGGTATGGGGTTCTTCACTGTACGGCCGTAGACTATTTGGAGTTGCGACAGCAGTTGGTTGACATGAATATTTGATGTATCAGTATGGTCGCTGTCGTAGTCGTAACTGAAATAGACATAGGTGTTCAAAGGGTGTAATGAACGCTGTGCCGATGTGGCAGAACAATAACAGAGCAGAGCGATAACACTGATTATAAAGCGAATATACTGCATGTATCATTATTATAATAAAGTACAAAAATACAAAAAGAGAGCGGAACGGCAAAATTAATTATTTGACCGTTCCGCTATTGTTATTGAAAAAACTTTATTTGAAGTTGGTTGTGATATTATTTTTCAGCTGTTTCCTCGTTCTCGTCTTTTGGCTCTTCGAGATCGATTTTCCCTGCATTGTTCAGCAGATTGTACCACAACAGAACCTTTTTCACATCGCTTGCATATACATGTTCGGTGTCGTAGTTCGGCAATACCTCCTTGAAGTAGGCAAAGAGCTCTTTTCCTGTAGCTTTTTTGATATCGAAATTGATATTTTTCTGTTCTTCTTTACGATAGATGTCCTGAAGCACTTCGCGAAGGGGCTTCTCTTTGTCGGTAGTGAAAATGCTTATTTCGTTTAAAGAGCTTATTCTGTCGGTTTTAAAAACAGGACAACGTTTTTTGTCTGCCAATGATTCGACGATGGCACCGCCTTTTGTCTGAGAAACGAGTTCGTAGACATCTGGTTTTCCTGAGATTACTAAGATTTTACTTAAGTCCATTGTTTCAATTTTGAATTTAGAATGCTATTGTCGCTTATTAGAAATTTGATGTTGTAAACGTGTTTAGTCAAATAAAATTATTTTCATGTGAAAAATTAAGAAATTTTTAGAGCATAGAATTGGACAAGGCCGTTGATGGGCTCAGCGCTTACTGTGCCGACGTCCAGTCCTTTTTCTGACAGTTGTTGTCGTAGAAACGGTTCAATGGCTTTTGCAAGACCGCCAATCACGTTGATGTGATTGCATCGGGTGCTTTCTATGAGTCGTTGAAGTTGAATGCAGTACCATTGGTCAATGGCATTTGCCACGATTCTCTTGCATTCGGAATTGTCAAGGTTATTAACGGCAAATATGGCTAAGGAAGCAAGAAACCGATTGGCATTGGGTTTATGATAGATATGGTCTATCCATTCCTCGTATTTGTAAGGATAGCTGTCATGAAACAACGATGTCGTTTCTTTTGTCAGAGTTCCATTTAAGTATTCTGTCAAGAGTATACGTCCGATATGGTTCGCAGAGCCTTCATCGCCAAGGATATAGCCGAGGCTGGGATAGGTCTGTGCAATGCATGTACCGTCATAATAGCATGAGTTGCTGCCTGTTCCGAGAATTCCAACGAGAGAGGCTTCTCTCCCTGATGTGGCGCGGCAGGCACCCAACATATCCGTTTCGACAAAGACCTGTGTCGCGTCAAGTCCTTGACAGAGCAGTTGATGCATACGTGTTCTCTGGTCTGCACTCCCGCATCCTGCTCCGTAGAAAAACAAAACAGGCTTGGATACCGACAACACTTTTTTTACCGTGTTACAAGCCGATAGAACTTGTTCGTCGGTGCTGAAATGGGGATTGAGACCTTCGGTAACCACCTTGGAACCAGACTCTACATCCGCCCATATTGTTTTTGTTGAACCGCTGTCGGCAACAAGTGTCATATAATTCCGATTATTTCATTGATATCCTTGATTCCATGACGGTTGCAGTAGTCCTCCAAGCCGTCGATTATTTTTACTGTAATGGCAGGGTCAATGAAGTTTGCTGTCCCCACTTGTATGGCTTTTGCTCCGGCCATAAGGAACTCGAGTGCGTCGGCGGCGCTAGCGATGCCACCTAATCCGATGACGGGAATGTTCACGGCATGTGCCACTTGCCATACCATCCTCACGGCGACGGGTTTCACTGCCGGACCCGAGAGCCCGCCAGTTACGGTGCTGAGATAAGGTCTTTGTTTTTCCACGTCGATTGCCATTCCGAGGAGCGTGTTAATGAGAGATACGCTGTCGGCTCCGGCATCTTCCACTGCTTTGGCAATATCCACAACACTTGTGACATTGGGAGTAAGCTTTACTATCAGTGTTTTATGGTATATTTTGCGTACTTCCCGAACCACTTGTGCGGCCATGTCGGGGTTGGTGCCAAAGCCCATGCCACCTTTCTTTACGTTGGGGCAGCTGATGTTCAACTCTATTGCTGGAATCTTCTCCAAAGCATCTATCATGGCTGCTGTTTTGCAGTATTCTTCTATTGAAGAGCCGCTGACATTGACGATGATATTTGTATCTAAATCCTTGATTCTATGATAGACTTCGTTGCAGAATGTCTCGACACCGACATTCTGGAGACCTACGGCGTTGAGCATTCCTGAGGGGGTCTCGGCCATACGGGGATAGGCGTTTCCCTGCCGGCGTTCTCCCGTGGTGCCTTTCACCACGATACCGCCCAAACGGTTCAGGTCAATGAAATCGGCAAATTCTTCGCCATACCCGAATGTGCCGGAGGCAGTCATTACGGGATTCTTGAGGATGAGGTTGTGTATTTTGGTCTGTAGCATATTGCAATAGATTGGAAAGGTTTGACAGAGTTATTTTGTCCAGTTTTTCAATTTGTTGATATTGAAGACGGGACCTTCCTTGCATACACATTTGTGGCCTTCGTCGCTGTCCACCACACAGCATAGGCAGGCACCAATACCGCAGGCCATCATGTTTTCGAGGGAGACTTCGCATTCTATGTTGTTTGCCATTGCATGGCGTGCCACGGCTTTCATCATTGGTGTTGGACCACAGGTATATATGTGGTCATAGTCGGTGGTGAATTTAGAATGTTGTGTAACCATCCCTTTCTCACCGAGGGAGCCGTCTTCGGTGGCAAAGAACGTGTCGCCATAAGGTTCGAATTCTTTCCGGACGGGTATCATTGCCTCAGTACGACCTCCGAGCAGAACTGTCGGACGTATTCCTTTGGACGCAAAACATTTGCTGAGGTGTAGCAGAGGTGCTATGCCTGCACCGCCTCCGACCAGAAGAACTTTATTGCCTTCGATGCTGAAGCCGTGACCGAGAGGGTAGACGAGATTGAGTTTGTCACCTACAGACATCATGGACAGGGTTCGTGTTCCTTTTCCAACAACTTGAACCAATAACGACAAGGTGTTGTTCTCAACATCCACGTCATGGATGGAAATAGGACGACGCAGCATCACCTGCTTGTTGCCGGGCACTTCGACCTCGACAAATTGTCCTGCAGCAATCTCGGGGAGACGGTCGGGATGTTTCAATGTCAGAGAGAAGTATGTCTCGCTGAAAACCTGTTTCCCGACAATGGTAAAATCTGTTATATATTTCTTCATACTAATTGTTTACAGAGAAATCTGCATGTTGTGTTATATTTACAAAGATATGTTTTTTTACTGATTAAGTAATGATTAATTGATAGGTTGTAACAATATTATTGATTATATTGTTGAATTATAGCAATATATTTTGACGAAAACTTGTTTTCAACTTTCTGCCTGACCCATGGTCATGGCCTGCGACCGAAGTGGAGAAAACGTTAACCTTAACTTTAACTATTAATGACGAAAACGAAAACCTTTCTCGACGAAAACGAAAAATCAACTTTAACCTTCTGCTTGACCTATGGTTATGGCCTGCGACCGAAGTGGAGCAAACTTTAACGTTAACTGTTTATCTTCTCAATCTTAAATAACCTCATACCTCACACTTCATACCTCACACCTCATACTTCATACCTCACACCTCTTACTATTTTGCAGTGAGTGTTTTCTTCAGATGCCGTATGCGTTCGGCGCTTTGTCTTATCCTGTCGGCAGATATCTCACCGCGTTCCACCATTCCGAAAATCAAATCGACTGTCTGAGGCACGATGTCAGGATTGTATTCCTGGCCGTTGTTTGACAAACAAAGCAAGTCCGCGCCTGCGAGAATGGTTCTCCGCAGGATTTCTTCATAGTTGTATTGTTGAACCATGGCACCCATGGCGAGGTCGTCGGTAATAATAATGCCTTCAAAGTGCAGGCTGTCGCGCAGCAGGTTGGTAAGGGTTTCTGTCGATAGCGTGGCAGGGAAAACACTGTCAAGTTGTTTGTTAAAGACATGAGTGGTCATTATCATTTGGACGTTGCCATTGGTAATCAGTATGCGGTAAGGCTCGAGTTCGAGGGGTTGCCAGGTGTCGCTGACATCGGCAAGACCGAGGTGTGTGTCGTCTTTTGAACTGCCATGCCCGGGGAAATGTTTCAGGCATCCAATGACATTATGGCTTTGCAGCTCGTCAATCCAGATAGTCGCACATTGTGCCACCCGTTGCGGATCGGCACTGAAACTGCGTTCAATCTTACCGATAACAGGACAGTCGGGGTTTGTGTTGACATCGACACATGGTGCAAAATTGAGGTTGATGCCAAGGCTGTTCAGCGTTTTGGCCGTGAGACGTGCGAAGTGTCGCACGCTGTCATCCCCTGCGGCAGCGGTCTGTTGTGCCGATGCAAAACGCGGGAAACCGTACTGTCCTTTAAGTCTGGAGACATATCCTCCTTCCTGGTCTATGCTTATGAAGAGGGTTTCGTCAGAAAGATTTTGCAGTTTGGTGCAAAGTCTCTTTAACTGCCCTTGGCTGCTGATATTTCGAGGTCTTTTACGCCCCGGTACATCGTATTCGAAAAGGATAACGCCGCCGATACCGTATTCTTTTATGTCTCTGACTATGTGGCAGGTGTCGCTGATATCCGTGCCGCGAAAGCCTACAATAAGTAGTTCGCCGATGTCTTTTCGCAGAGCCATCTCTTCAGGGGTGTATCTGCGTTCCTGAGCCTGTGAACATCCGACGAGGAGCGCCATAAGGCTGAGAATGAATAATTTTGATATTTTCATGCTTTTTCGAAAGGTATGCGGTTTACGATTGAGCGTCCCAAGGTGACTTCGTCGGCGTATTCCAGATTGTCGCCGATTGCTATTCCGCGTGCGATGGTTGTTACTTTGACCGACGGGAATGCCTTCAACTGACGATCTATGTAAATATTTGTTGTGTCTCCCTCCATGGTTGTCGGAAGTGCCAGAATGACCTCCTCGATATCACCTTTTGAAACACGTTCTATAAGGCTGTTTATTGTAAGGTCGTTTATCCCTATGCCGTCGAGGGGGGAGATGACTCCTCCTAACACGTGATAAACACCGAGGTATTGTTGCGTGTTTTCTATTGCCATTACATCTTGTATGTTTTCCACCACACATACTATGTTATGGTTGCGTTTCTCGCTGCTGCATATATGACAAACAGGTGTGTCGCTGATACAATGGCATTCGCTGCAGAAATGAGACTTGCTCTTCAAGTCGGTAAGAGCTCCAACAAAAGCTGCAAAGTCCGCGTCAGTAGACCCAAGCAGATGTAGAGCATATCGCAATGCAGACCGTTTCCCTACACCAGGAAGAGTCGATATCTCGTTTACAGCCTGCTCTAATAATTTAGAAGGAATTTCCATGTTTTTTGTAACGTCATTCTGCTGAAATTATTTTGTTCGACCATAAACAAAATAACACTTTGCAAAAATCCTCTTTTTGTATAAAAAATACACATATATTGATATGATGTTCAAATAAATATACCGGTTTTTGCTCTAAAAATGATTTTTTTGAAAAAAATGATGTCAAAATGTGTTTTTTTGAAGAAAAAAGAACCGTACTGGGTTGTGAAAAGACGAGATAATAACAAAAAAATAATATAGAAACATATTGACAATCATTACTGTAATTATTATTTTGTTGAAAAAGTTGAAAAAAAATTTTTCCTTTTCTGAAATTGTTGTATCTTTGCAGCCTCAAAACACGAGAAAAGAGTTGTTTGAAACGATAGAAAAAGCCGATGTAACTCAGTTGGTAGAGTAGCTGATTTGTAATCAGCCTGTCGGGGGTTCGAGTCCCTTCATCGGCTCGACCCGAAAGTCGATAGACATCGGGCGAATGGGGAAGTCGCATAGTGGCAATTGCAACAGAC
>JAGADZ010000068.1 GCA_017613375.1 Bacteroidales bacterium
GCGGCGTGTGGAAGTAGAAGAAACCGCGTTCATGGAAGAAGGTGTGGATGGCCATGGCCATGTTGTGGCGCAGGCGCATCACGGCACCGAAGGTGTTGGTGCGCAGACGCAGGTGGCCTATCTCGCGGAGGAACTCCATCGAGTGACCCTTCTTCTGGAGGGGGTAGGTGTCGGGGTCAGCCTCACCGTATACAACGATGTTCTCGGCCTGTACCTCGACGGCCTGGCCGCTGCCCTGACTCTCGACGAGTTTACCCTCTACACAGAGGCAGGCACCGGTGTTGACGTGCTTCAGCACCTCCTCGAACTTAGCGGGGTCGGCCACAACCTGTATGTTATGGATAATAGAGCCGTCGTTCAAGGCGATAAAAGCCACATTCTTGTTGCCGCGTTTGGTGCGGACCCAGCCTTTGACACAAATGGAGGTGCCGATAAGTGCCGACACATCCTCTTTCAGCAGATATTTAATCTCGTATCGTTTCATTGTATATTTGTATTATTCAATTCTTTCAATATTGCCGCAATCTGTGGGCGAAGGGCAGGCAAGTCTTTGGTCGCCGTTCTCCATGCCGTTTTTGAATCAATATTGTAGTAATCGTGCACCAATACATGGCGCATACCGATTATCACAGCCCACTCTACCTCAGGATGTCGTTGCCGTAGTTCTTTTGTAATGCTATTCGCCGCCTCGCCTATTATTTCAATATTCTTCACAACGGCATAGAACAGCATCTTATTGTCACTCATATCGTCATAACTCTTCCCAGCAACGAAATCCTGCACGTTGTCGATGCATGTCAGTATATGCTCCAGACGTCCTGGGTCTCTAAGCGTTTCTCTCATATATCAGTTTCTTATCTTTGTTTGCAGTGCGCTCGGCGAAGGGAAGCAGAGTACCATCCTCCACCAGGTCCACCTCTTTGCCTATACGTTCAGACAATCCCATCATTATTCGCACATATTCCATCAAACCGATAATGGCATTGTCGTGGTCGAACTTCACCAATATATCTACGTCGCTCTCTGGGGTCTCCTCGCCACGGGCATAGGAGCCGAAGAGCCAAGCTTTCAGCACAGGCTGGGTAGCGAAGTACTCGCGAATGGTCTGTATCATCTGTTCGCTCATAACAATAGTTGTTATCCTTAACTAATTTCTAACGTTGCCTTTCCTGTTTTATTGTACGAAGAGGCTTTTTACTTCTGTTCCTGCACATAGCATTTCTTCAGCTCTCCTTGGCTGACATTGAACGACATCACCTGCCAGCAGTCGACAGCGTTGCCGTTCTCGTCGGTGGCGGGAGTCCATCCGTTGGGCAGCTGCTTGGCAATCTCCAGTACCTGGTTGGACAGTTCGAACAGCACCCCTTTCCCTTTCGATGCGATGACCCATTCGCTGGCCTCCCCGCGGCAGTTGACCTTGAAGAGGAGAATTGTCCTAAACATCATCTCTTTGGCGCGAGGGTCGGTCAGTGGATGGCTGTCGAACCAACGCTGCAAGGCGTCATCGCCCTCAGCCCAGGCTGGGAAGACAGCCGCTACAGGCAGCTCTTTGTATCGGTCGCTAGCACCCCAGTGGTCACAGCGGTACACATGTTCTGGGTTGCAGTCGGCGAAAGTGGCAGTTTCGCTCCCGGCATCGAAGGCCGCAGGTGTCCATGTGCTCTGAATGATGCGACCGGAGTCGAGCATAATGCGTTGCTGCCGTTCCAGTTGGAACTCTTTCATTCCAAAATCACCCTCACGTTCCTCACCGTATTCTATCGTCTGCTCGCCGTTCATCCAGAAGGCAAACACTTTTCCGTCGACAATCCTCTCGGGTTTGAATATCCATGCCAATCCAACGGTGTCTTCGTCATGTTCATAGAATCCAAGTCCTGAGTACAGCGTGATGCTGTTGATGAACAGCGAGTCGTGGCTGATACTCCAGGTGCAGACGGGGGTGCCGTTGCGTTGGAAGTTTTCCCAGTTGAAATAGAATTGCAAGGGGTCGTAGTCAAACAAAGACATCAACAGAGGATGGAAGTCCCGACCCTCAAATCGTCCTGTGTGGCCCTGGTATGTCACCTCGTCGTGGCTCATTCCGCTCTGGAAATAATAGGAAATGTAGTTCTGGTTAAGGTAGGCTATGCGGTACTTGTCCATGAACGCGTGGTCCGAGGTGTCTTTATCGGTTATGTTCTGCATCCGCTCGAAGTCCTTGGCGGTCACCAGTTGGTCGTCCACCACCTCGCCATAGCGGATATATACATAGCGCACGCCGTCGCTCTCCACGCGATTTCCGTCGTCTGCCACTTCGTTTTCAATCGTCAGTACGCCGGAGAACCAGTCGGCCACCACCGCACCGTCGTCCGCAGTAGGCTGTACCGACAGCGAGGCGATATTGAAATAGCCGGGAGCCGCCACGGTGTCAACCCGTTCCTCTTCGCCGCTCCAGTAAGTGCCCGTGCGGCCGCGGTGCCGGCGGGTGTCCACATTCACCAGATACAGCTTCCCATCGCTGATGCGCCAGGTGGCGATATGGCCGCGGTAGTTGGCAGTGCTCCAGCCCTTGAAGGGCGACTGCGTGTTGGTGCGGATATAGAGCACCTGCAGCGGCGAGGGGTGCCCCCAGCTCACCGCCAGCTCATATTTCTTCCCTCCATACTCGATATAGTCGGGATACTGTTCTGTGGCCTGTGTCTGCCATGCAAATCCCATCAGGAAGAGGATGAAAGCAAGCGCTTTAATATGGTTGATGGGTTTTGTCATTCATTTTTTGAGTTTTTCAGTTTTTTCATCAATTCAATATCTGAATTGTATTTCATCAGTTGCTCTTCCTGGTCACGGCGGCATATCAGTAATGTGTCGGGGCCTCCGGCAATGATATAATCCTTCAGGCCCTGTACCACGGCATACTTCTTGCTGTCCAGATTTATAACACAGTTGCTTGTGTCATAAGTGAGCACATTGCCCGATGTGACAGCATTGCCGCTACTGTCTTTAGGTGTCGCCATATACAACGAATCCCATGTCTCCACATCCGACCAGCCGAAATCAGCCTCGAGGACATACACATTCTCTGCATTCTCCATGATGCCATAGTCCACCGATATTGTCTGGGCCGAGATATAAACCTCATTCAGTTTCTGAGGCGACACATTGGCACCCAAATCGAAAAACTTGTTGGCTATGAGCGGCAGATGTTTCTCGAACGCCTCTTTCAATACAGGCAAACGCCATACGAAAATACCGGCATTCCACAAGAATTCACCAGAGGCGATAAACTGGCATGCCATCTCGTAAGGAGGCTTCTCCATAAACGTAATGACCTTGTGGATACGCGACGAAGTCTGCTGGGTTATGGCTTCGCGGAACTGTATATATCCATATTTCACATTCGGATTCACCGGACGTGCACCGAGAGTGACAATCCAGTCATGCGAATCCACCATGGTGATTGCGTCGCTGATGTTACGACAGAAATTCTCGTCGCCGAAGATGGCATGATCCGACGGTGTCACAACAATATTGGCATTAGGGTTCATCTCCCCTATCACCGATGCGGCATAAGCAATACATGGTGCCGTGTTGCGGCGGAACGGCTCGCAGAGCAGCTGATAGTCAAGCAGGTCAGGTATCTGTCGCCTTACTTGCTCCTCATGAGCCTGCGTGGTGACGATGATGATATTCTCGCGAGGACAGATAGATTCAAAACGATGGAACGTCTGCTGAATCATAGACTCCCCCACCCCCATGAGGTCGAGGAATTGCTTAGGCATCGATGGTGAACAGAGAGGCCAGAACCGGCTTCCGAAGCCACCTGCCATGATAATGCAATAGTTATTAGGATTCAACTGGGCCATACTATCAAACAGCTACTTCACCTTTAATATGCGGATGAGGGTTATAGTTTTCGAGGGTGAAATCCTCGAATCGGAAATCAAAAATATTCTTCACATCGGGATTCATATGCATCGTCGGCAACGGACGCGGTTCACGCGTAAGCTGCAACTTACACTGTTCCATATGGTTGTTGTAGATATGAGCGTCGCCGAATGTATGTACGAAATCACCGTATTTCAATCCCGTGACCTGGGCTATCATCATAGTGAAGAGAGCATATGAAGCGATATTGAACGGCACCCCGAGGAATATATCCGCCGACCTCTGGTAGAGCTGACACGACAGTCTTCCTTCGGCAACATAGAACTGGAACAATATATGGCACGGCGGCAGGGCCATACGCTCTATCTCGCCGACATTCCAGGCCGACACCAACAGACGACGCGAATCAGGGTTGTGCTTTATCTGCTCTATCAGCTGCGTAATCTGGTCGATATGGCCTCCGTCGGCAGTGTCCCACGAACGCCACTGATGACCATAGACAGGACCCAAATCGCCATTCTCGTCGGCCCACTCATCCCATATAGAGACCTTATTGTCATGCAGATATCCAATATTGGTGTCGCCTCTTAGAAACCAGAGCAATTCATATATTATCGAGCGAAGATGCAATTTCTTGGTTGTCAGCAGAGGGAAACCGTCATCGAGATGGAATCGCATCTGGTATCCGAATACGCTCCGCGTACCGGTGCCTGTACGGTCTTCTTTCTGCACACCGTTGTCAATCACATGTTGCAACAAATCTAAATACTGTCTCATTACGTCGTATTTGTTAATCTATCCTCACGAAGCATCGGAAAAATATCTTTCCCAAGCCCTTTTTCATCCTAACGAACATAGAAAAAAATAATTGTGTTTTCAGTAAAAAATGTCAAAAAAACATCTTTTTCGCCTTACAAACAATGAATAATTGTAGATTTTTCAACAATTATATATCATTGTATTTTAGAAACTTGACCAATATACACAAAATATATGCATTCAAAAAACTTTGGCAATCAAAATATTCTTTGTATTTTTGCAGTCGGAAATGTGAGCAGGGGACGCAAGTCCCCTCTTTTATTGGAGTCACCATTCCATAATATAATTAGACAACAAACAGAAATGATAGACAAACTTCATGTACTGAATGTCATAGAGACCACGCTCAAGGGAAGCGACAAATTCCTGGTGGATCTCAAGATATCGACCGACAACCGTATCAATGTCGCCATCGACGGCGACAACGGCATCGTTATCGACGACTGTATAGCACTGAGCCGAGCCATCGAGAACAGCCTTGACCGCGACGAAGAGGATTTCGAACTCAATGTCGCCTCTGCTGGTCTGGACTCCCCTCTCAAGATGAAACGTCAGTACAAAAAGAATATCGGTCAGGACCTTACCGTGGACACTTTTGACAACGAGCACTACGAAGGTCTCCTCACCGATGCTGACGACAAAGAGATAGTGCTCCGTCTCGCCGGCAAGAAAAACGCCAAAGCCGAGCCTCTCCACATCGCATACACCGATATCAAGACAGCGAAGATTGTCATCAAATTCTAATCCGCTGAAAACGGAGCAACAATTTGTAATTAAAAGAAATAAAAGATATATCAAGAATTAGAGTCATGAAGACGTTAGACCTTATCGATTCCTTTTCGGAATTTAAAGACTACAAGAACATCGACCGTGAAACGCTGATGCATATCCTCGAAGAGGTATTCCGCACTGCCTTGGCAAAACGCTACGGCACCGAGGACAACTTCGACATCATCGTTAACATTGACAAGGGTAACCTTGAGATTTACCGCAACCGCCTTATCGTCGAAGACGGTAAACTCACCGACGACAAACGCGAAATCGAATATTCCGATGCCATCAAGATAGAGAGCGACTTCGAAGTCGGCGAAGAACTCTCCGAGCCAATCTATATGAGCGAGTTCGGCCGTCGCGAGATTCTCGCCATCCATCAGAACCTTGTCAGCAAAATACAAGACTACGAGAAATCCCTCATTTTCCAGAAATACAAAGAGAAAGTCGGTGAAATCGTCATTGGTGAAGTCTATCAGCCTTGGAACAAAGAAATCCTTGTCCTAGACGAGGAGAAGATCGAACTCGTGCTTCCCAAGAGCGAGCAGATTCCCGCCGACCGTTTCCGCAAAGGCGACACCGTCCGTGCCGTCGTCCTGAAGGTGGAGCTCAAGAACAACAACCCCGTCATTATCCTCTCTCGAACATCGCCTATCTTCCTCGAGCGTCTGCTTGAAGCCGAAGTGCCAGAGATTTATGACGGTCTCATAACTATACGCAACATCGTCCGTGTCCCTGGCGAACGTGCCAAAGTCGCTGTCGAGTCTTACGACGACCGTATAGACCCCGTCGGCTCCTGCGTCGGCATGAAGGGCAGCCGCATCCACGGTATCGTCCGCGAGCTCAAGAACGAGAATATCGATGTCATCAACTACTCGAACCGTCCCGACCTGATGATACGCCGTGCCCTGAGCCCTGCGGAAATCACAAGCATCAAAATCGACGAAGAGAACAAACGTGCAGAAGTCTTCATGCAGCCTGACCAAGTCTCCTTGGCCATCGGCAAAGGTGGTCACAACATCAAGCTCGCCAGCAAACTCTGTGGCTACGAGATTGAAGTCTACCGCGACACCGATGAAGACTATGAGGATGTCGACCTGAAAGAATTCAATGACGAGATAGAGCAGTGGATTATAGATGAGCTCATCAAGATTGGATGCGACACCGCCAAGAGCGTTCTGGCCCTGTCGAAAGAGGAGCTTATCAACCGCACCGACCTCGAAGAAGAGACTATCGACCACGTCATCGAAGTCCTCAAAGCAGAATTCGAAGAAGAATAAACAGCTGGGACCTTACGAGTCCCGAAATAAAAACAATCTGATTAGCCGAGAGTTCGTTTTAATCATACAACCTCGGATTCAAAAGTTCTTAAAAAATAATTTAAAGAAAGGGAGTGTAAATGTCAGAAGAACCGAAAAACATCAGACTAAACAAAGCCGCCAAGGAGTTTAACGTCGGCATCACCACGCTGGTGGAATACCTCGCAAAGAAAGGTCATCAGGTGGATTCGAGCCCCAACGCAAAAATAACCCCTGAGCAGTATGCTTTGTTATCCACCGCCTTCCAGTCGGAACGGCAGGTGAAGGAGAATGCCGACCGTATTGAAATCAATGCGGCCTCCAATGTCGTAATCGAAGCTACCAAGAACAGCAACGATGACGAAAACAAAGACTATGGCGACGAAGTCATCATCAAGAACTTCAACACTCCCAAAATCAAAGAGGTATCCAAGACAGAAAAGGCCACCGCTGAAAAGGCCGAGGTCTCCAATGTCAAGGAACCTGCTGACAGTGAAGTTCCTGAGACTCCTAAGCAAGCCGAAGAAACAGCTCCTCAAGAAGAGGCAGCACCAAAATTCGAGACCAAGGTAATACGCAGTTCCGTAGCCGGTGCAAAAGAAGGCAAGACAGCGTTCGATGCCGAAGTCCATATTGTGGACAAGATAGACCTCTCTTCCATAAACTCCCGTATGCGGCCAACGAAACAAAGCAAAGCCGAAAAAGAGGAGAAACAAAACAAAAAGAAGAAAAACCAAAAAGCCAAAGCCGAGACAGAGGTCACAAAAGCCACTCCGGAAATCAAGGCCACTCCGGAAAAGAAAGAGGTCATAGTTCCTGAAAAGGTTGAAGAAAAGCCTGTTGAGAAAATACCAGAGAAAGAGATAGAATTCATCGAGACCCAATATCAAAAACTTGAAGGTCCCAAGGTCGTTTCGAAGATAGACCTCTCCCAGTTCGACAAGCCCAAAACAAAAGGCCACGAAGAAGAGAAGAAAAAGAAACGTAAACGCATTAAGAAAGAGGGCGTAAAAATCGACGAAATCAGTGCCGGAAACACCAACAAACAGTCCGACAACAAGCAAGGCGGCGAGAAATCCGCCAAGCAACAAGGCAAAGACAAGAAAAGTGAGAAAAACAAGAAAAACAAAAAAGAGGAGAAGAAGAAGCCAGAAGTCGACGACGCCGAGATAGAGAAACAAATCAAGGAGACCCTCGCACGCCTCAGCCCGATGGGCAAATCCAAGACCTCGAAACACAACCGCGAGAAGCGACAGAAAGTCCATCAGCATATCGAGGAGGAGCAGCTGAGGGAAATGGAAAACCAGAAAACGCTGCAAGTGACAGAATTCGTCACTGCCAACGAGCTGGCCACCATGATGAACATTCCCGTGACACAGATTATCTCCACCTGTATGTCAGTGGGTATCTTCGTCAGTATCAACCAGCGTCTTGACGCCGAGACCATACGTCTCATCGCCGACGAATTCGGGTTCGACATCAATTTCGCCAGTGCCGAAGTCGTTGACACCCTCCATAAGATTGAGGAAGAAGACCGTCCTGAAGACCTCATCATACGTAACCCCATCGTCACCGTCATGGGTCACGTAGACCATGGTAAGACTTCTCTCCTCGACTATATCCGCAAGACTAACGTCATCGCCGGCGAGGCCGGTGGAATCACACAGCACATCGGTGCTTATGAGGTCACCACCGCCGACGGACGCAAGATAACATTCCTCGACACCCCCGGTCACGAAGCTTTTACGGCCATGCGTGCCCGCGGTGCCAAAGTTACCGATATCGCCATCATCGTCATCGCTGCAGATGACAAGATAATGCCGCAGACAATAGAAGCCATCAACCACGCCCAGGCTGCCGGCGTTCCCATAGTCTTCGCCATCAACAAGATCGACAAGCCTGGTGCCGACCCCGACCGCATCAAGACCGAACTTGCCAACATGAACCTCCTCGTCGAGGAATGGGGCGGCAAGTACCAGAGTCAGGATATCAGTGCCAAGAAAGGTATCGGTGTCGAAGAACTTCTCGAGAAAGTCATCCTTCAGGCCGACATCATGGAGCTGAAAGGCAACCCCAACAAACGTGCCAAAGGTACCGTCCTTGAGAGCTCTCTCGACAAAGGACGCGGCTACGTGGCCAAAATCCTTGTCGAAGACGGCACCATCCGCAAGGGCGACCCCGTGGTGGCAGGTGCCATCAGCGGACGTGTCCGTGCCATGTACAACGAACGTAACCAAGAGGTTGTCACCGCAGGCCCATCTCAGCCCGTACTACTGCTTGGTCTTACGGGAGCCTGTCAGGCTGGTGACACTTTCAACGTCACTGAGAACGAGAAAGAGGCAAAGGATATCGCCACACGCCGTACCCAGCTACAGCGTGAACTCGGTCTGCGTACACAAACCCATATGACCCTCGACGAGATAGGCCGCCGTATTGCTTTGGGTAATTTCAAAGAACTGAACATCATCGTCAAAGCCGATGTCGACGGTTCTGTGGAAGCTCTCTCCGACTCACTGTTGAAACTCTCCACCGAAGAGGTCCAGGTGAATGTCATCCACAAGGCTGTGGGTCAGATTACCGAGAACGATGTATTGCTTGCCGAATCCTCCGATGCCGTCATTATCGGTTTCCAGGTACGTCCCTCCGTGGGAGCACGCAAAATGGCCGAGACCGAACATATCGACATACGTATCTACTCCATCATCTACGACGCCATCAACGAACTCAAAGATGCTATTGAAGGTATGCTCTCTCCCGAAAAACAGGAGAAAATCACTGCCAATCTCGAAATACGCGAGACCTTCAAGATTTCGAAAGTGGGCACCATCGCTGGATGTATGTGTCTGGATGGCAAGATCAACCGCAACAGCAATGTACGTATCATCCGCGACGGTATTGTGGTCTACACAGGAAAGCTGGCATCCCTGAAACGTTTCAAAGACGATGTCAAGGAAGTCGTCAGCGGACAGGACTGCGGCCTGAATATCGAGAATTTCAACGACATCAAAGTCGGTGACATCGTGGAAGCATACGAAGTGATAGAGATAAAACGGAAATTGTAGAATTTGTTAATTCGTAAATTTGTTAATTCGTAAGTAGAAATAGAATTCGTTAATTCGTTAATTTGTTAATCAAAATAGGATAAGTTAATTATGAGAGTGCAGGGAATATTATACGACAAGAGCAAAGCCTTTGCTTTGGACGTGATAGCCTTGTACAATGAACTTCGTGAAAAAAAGGATAAAAAAACTAACACATTCACAAATTAGCAAATTAACAAATTCCTAAACAGCCCCCTTAGTTCAACGGATAGAACGGAAGTTTCCTAAACTTTAAATGAGGGTTCGATTCCCCCAGGGGGTACCAAAGAGCGTCCTTTGTGTCGCTCTTTTTTTTATTGAACGGAAGTTCCCTAAACTTTAAATGAAGGTTGTCGGCTGAGCCGACGGCTTACCACGATCCCACAGGGGGTACCAAGAGCGTCTTTTGTGTGTCGCTCTTTTTTTTATAGAACGGAAGTTCCCTAAACTTTAAATGAAGGTTGTCGGCTGAGCCGACGGCTTACCACGATCCCCCAGGGGGTACCAAGAGCGTCCTTTGTGTGTCGCTCTTTTTTTATTGAACGGAAGTGTACTAAACCACCCTATTCGCTATATTTTTTTTAGTTCAGCGGTATTGACTCACTTCTAATATCTCTCTTCAGC
Organism: Bacteroidales bacterium; assembly: GCA_017613375.1. GTDB lineage: Bacteria > Bacteroidota > Bacteroidia > Bacteroidales > P3 > Colimorpha. The sequence goes on from JAGADZ010000068.1 coordinate 10,457, forward strand.
GGTATTCGCGTTTTTCAGTTCGCAGGCATACCACATCATCCTTTCATGAGGTTTACACCTTACATCTTTTTTCCGCTATGTCGGAGAAAAATTGTATTTTTGCATATCCATTTTCGGGAGAAGAATTACCCCCCCCGTAAAACATATTAATACTCAAATAGTTATATATTATTTCATATATTTGACAACTTGACACAATAGATATGAAAAAGTATTTGCGAGGCATATTGATAGTGGTGATGTTGTTGTTTTCGTGGTCCACACAGGCACAGGATCCTGTATGTCCTCCACTTACATACGGCGACCTGCCATATTTCGAGGACTTCGAGATTTACGGCTACGGTTACCATATTTGGGACATCAGCCCCTGCTGGTACAAGGGCACGGTGCCCCAGATAGACGGCCTCAACCGTCCCAATCCTGCAAGGAACGAGGTCGAAGGCGACACTGTCGGTCTCTCGTTCAGCAATTCGTCGTATTTCTACTGCTGGGCGGCATTGCCGCGACTTGATGATTCAGTGAATGTAAGCAATATAGAGATTACATTCTTGGTCACTCGTCCCGCAGCAGTGTCATCGACAGGGGGTGTTGTCTCACGATTGGTGGTTGGGGTGGCGACGGACCTCAATGTGGATTCGACATTCGTGCCTGTCGACACTATCGACATCAGCGGCGAACGCCTTGGCTCCATCCATAATGTCGCGGTACGGTTCGACAGTTACACCGGCGACGGCAAGTATATCGTTTTCATTGCCCCTTCGACGGATGGGGACTATTCTGGCAATTCCATCATTATTGATAATGTCACCCTGAGGCAGGCAGCCCCTTGCACCACACCACAGCGGGTTCGTGTGACAAGCACCACAGCCAATGATGTCTATGCAACATGGCATGACGAGAGTAATGTGGATAGCTGGGCGGTATATGTCGGCACACCCGGATTCAGTATCGATGTAGCCACCCCCCATATCGTATACACAAACAATGTTTACATAGGTTCTCTGGCTTCCGACACGGAATATGAGTTGGTGGTAGTTGCCTCCTGTGGCGGCAACGTGGGATATTCCTCTTATCCTGTCCATTTCCACACTCTGTGTGCACCCATCGACAGCCTGCCCTTTGTCGAAGACTTTGAGAATGCGGAGGGGTATCCCTACACGTCGTCGGTTGGCGTGAACAACCTGCCACACTGCTGGCTCTACCATAACACGGCAGGCTCTTTGCAGTACCGCGGCTACCCCATTGTCTGCAGCGATTCGGCCGCAGCCCTCAGCGGTAGCAACGCTATGATATTCTGTACACACTCCCAAGGTCCAACTGATTTAGCTGACCAATATGCCATCATGCCCATTGTCAATGCCAACCAGTACCCTCTGTCGAACCTGCAGGTGTCGTTCTGGGCGCGCAATTATGCCAATGCCATCTCCTATGTTGTGGTGGGTGTGATGAGCGACCCTTTCGACACCAGCACCTTTGTGCCGGTGGACACGGTGCAGATTTGGGCTTCGCCCTACCAACCCTATGAACACCACATTGTGGGCTTCGCCAACTACGACGGCCCACACGGCCACATGGTCTTAATGGCTCCCATATCTTCACAACACATCCAAGCAAGCATCGATGATATCGTTATCGAGGAAATCCCCAACCGCTGCCCGCAAATCACGGCAATACATGTGCAGGCCACCGCTTCGGCGGCGCACCTGACATGGGATTACAGCACCAATTTTGGCTTTCCGACAAGCTTCGAGGTCAATTACCGCAATGTCTCGGACACTGCTCTTGCTACGGTTATTACCACCGTGCCCGAGTTGCTGCTGACCAGCCTTGCTCCCGACAGCTCCTATTGGGTGTCGGTTGCTGCCGAATGTAGCGGTTTGGATGGGGTGGCCGACACCCTCGTCTTCAGCACCCAGACGCTGCCCTGCATCAGCTGGGACACCGTTGACCTTCCGGTGGACACCCTCGTACTGGGCTCCCCGGGAACAGAGATCAATGCTATTACACCCATCAATGCAGGTGCACCATTCTCCATAGTCCAGCACCTCTTCCTCTCGACAGAGATACCAGTCACAGGACCGACAATGCTCAACGGCATTGGCTTCGACTATGCCTATACCGAGCCTTACCAAGCTGCTAACTGCGAAATCTATCTTGGTCACACCACACAGACAGAGTTGTCGGGTAGCCTTACCAGCTATGGGCAGCTGGTCTTTAGCGGTACCCTCTATTTCCCCACTGAAGGCTGGAACTACGCCCAATTCAACCAAGGGACCTTTTTATATGACGGCACCAGCAACCTCTGCGTGACCATTGTCAACAACCGCGGAGGGAGTGCCCCCACGACCCGCACATTCCGTCACGAGATAACTGACAACAATATGACCAGCTGGAGCGCTCGTCCCAATCGTTTTACACCATACTCGGCTGGCACTGCAGATCTCGATAAGCGCAGCAACACACGCCTTATCACTGGAGGCCAGCAGGCATACTGTACAGGGGTGGCCACCTGTATGCCACCCATCGTGAATGTAAATTCGACAGCCAACGGTGACTATCGTGTTACATGGGTGCCTGGCTACCATGAAACGTCGTGGAATGTGGATTACCGAATCTTCGACATCGGCAACTGGGTCACTGCTGTCAGCGAGACGGACAGCACAGAATACATACTCCCGATGTCGGAACTTGAACCTGGTACGCTCTACGAAATCCGCGTCACATCCAACTGCGGCGACACCGTGCTTTCGTCGATGGACACCATCACTACGCCTTGCGTCAACCTCACCATACCGTTCCACTACGGATTTGAGGGGTTGCCTACCAATACCAATCTCGAGAGGCCTGTCATCCCCTGCTGGCACCAACTCAACGACGCCACGCAATATTTTGGCCTCCCCGGCATCACTGCAGGAGCCCACACCGGCAACCGGGGACTCGGCTTCGGTGTTTCCACAAGCAGCTATCACTGTAACTATCAGGCCATTGTCTTCCCTCCGATTGATACCGTCACAGATGCAATCAACTCGTTATATATCAACTTCTGGGCACATTCGTGGACCAGAGAAGAAAACCCGATACTCTATGTGGGTGTGATGACCGACCCCGACGACATCGGCACCTTTATTATTGTTGACTCCGTCTTCATCGACCCCACCGTCACCGGATGGGATCGCTATGAAGTCTCGTTCGACAACTATTCTGGCAACGGTCAGTATATCGCCATCCGTGCCAACCGTCCCTCAGCGTGGGATTGGACTGCCACCATCGACGACATCACCCTCAGCCACGAGCCGGTGTGCCGTCGTGTGGATAACATCCGGTTCCGCGACGTCACCACCGACAGTGCCACCGTCTACTGGACCCGTGGCGGCGACGAGATGGCGTGGGAACTCACGATAGGTGACAGCATTCACTATCTCACCGACACCGTCTATACTCTACATGGACTTGAGAGCGACACGGTATACTCTGTCACCATCCGTGCCATCTGCGGCGAGGGCGACACAAGCAATGCATGGTCGGCATCGTTCCACACCCCCTGCTATCTTCTCGGCACACTCCCGCTCATCAATGACTTCGAAAACGAGCCTTATTATCAGCTCCCCACCACCTCATACGTCGAAGCCTTCCCCTCTTGCTGGAGGCGTGTCAACGACATTCCATCCAACAACAATACCAATGGCCGCCCTTACATCAGGAATACCGGCATTAGCGGCATTCACGGCAACAACAGTATGTATTGGGATCTGACATACGAATACAACAACTTCTTCGTCGTGCTGCCTCCTGTAGACAAGAGCGTATATAATACTCGCGACCTCTACCTGATGTTCTATGCCCGAACATTGTCCAACAGTGAACAGCCAGCTTCGTATATCATCGGTGTGATGGATCATGACAGCGATACTGCACACTTTGTGCCTGTAGATACCATCACTCCCACATACGATGTTACGCTCTATACTGTCAGTTTCGCAAACTATAGCGGCACAGGCAACTATATTGCCATCCAAGGTAGGCGACCCATCTACGATCGCGAGTTGCTGCTCGACGACATTGTTCTTACCGACCATCTGTGTTTCCCCGTCTCGCATTTGAGAGCCTCCAGTACCGACACTTCGGTGACGCTTGTGTGGAGTCCAGGAGCTTCCGATAGCGTGGCGGTGAATGAATTAAGTTACACTGCCATCCTCGGCAACGACACCGTCCATGGTATCACCGACACTTTCTACACCTTCCATTCCCTTGCCAACACCACCCTCTACCGCTATGCCGTTGCCACCGAATGTCCGACACTCAACAGTATCTTCCAGACAGGAAGCATCCAGACAGAGTGCCCGCCGCTAACAATGGACGACATCCCCTACTTAGAGGATTTTGAGAGTTACGCTTATGGTTACGACACTACCATTAGCCCCTGCTGGCGCAGAGGCTCAGTGCCTTCCACCATCTCAAGTTGGCCTTTCGCCACGCATTTGTATATCGGTCAAGACACCGTAGGACTCTCTATGGGTGCCACTCCTTACTACTATCGCTGGGCGGCTCTGCCACGACTGGATTCCTCGATTGACATTACAAGACTGGAGGTGAACTTCCTTATCAAGCTTCCCAATAGTGGTGTCTTACCGCTTCCCAGCACTCGCCTGATTGTCGGTGTTGCTGAGGATGTTACCTGGTATTCGGGTAACCTGCCTGCGGCAAGTATGGAGCCCACCGCCCCATCTTACTCCTACACCTATTCCGGATTGGTCCCTGTCGACACCATCGACCTCAGCGACGAACCGCTCAACAGCCTCCACGACATATCAGTACGGTTTGAGAATTACACAGGCAACGGCCGATATATCGTCTTCTATGCCCCGTCTCCTGGAAGTGGAATGCCAAACAATGGTTTTTACCTCGACAACATCACGCTAAGGCTATCTGCCGGATGCCCCACGCCACAGAATGTCCGCGTGACGCGCACAACTGCCGACAGTGTCTATGCTACCTGGGATGTCGTCGGGAACCCCGACTCATGGTTGGTCTATATCGGCACACCGGGATTCGACATCGGGAATGTTCAGCCTCATTATGTATATGGTAACAGCGCCTCCATCGGAGGGCTCGCCCCCTTTACCAATTATGAATTGGTGATTGTCGCCAGTTGCGGTGGCAACGAGGGCTATCCCTCATATCCTGTCCCATTCAGCACACTTTGTGCACCTCTCACCAGCCTGCCTTTCGTCGAAGACTTCGAGAGCGTGGAGGGCATCCCATCATACACCACCTATACGAATGTGAACACGCTGCCCAATTGCTGGCAACGCTACAATACCAGTATCGCCAGTTCGGTTAGCGGTGCTCCGCTAATCCACAACGACCCCGAGTACGCCCACGGCGGCAACAACACTATGCTTCTCATAACCTGTGGCGACTCCACCCAGTGCTCCGATCAATATGCCATATTGCCGCTGACCGACCCCATCCTCTATCCCGCAGGAGGATTGCAAGTCTCTTTCTGGATACGTTCAGCCCATTATTATTACAACTCCTTCGTTGTGGTGGGTGTGATGAGTGACCCCGACGACCCCACAACCTTTGTGGCGGTGGATTCCATCTATACCAATGCCTCTACCACCTATACCTACCATACGGTGAGGATGGCCGGCTACCGCGGCCCTCACGGTTATGTGGCTTTCAAGGCTCCGATGCGTACTCCGGGACTCAACACCTCCAACCGCCCCTACATCGACGATATCGTCCTCGAAGAGATGCCCTGTGCACCCGCCGAGAACCTTCATGTCGTCCACACGGGACTCGACAGTCTCACCCTCTCCTGGACTGACACCAGCAGTGCCAGCATCTTCTGGTATCTGGAGTACGACACCGTCGACTTCATCCCAGGCAGCGGTGCGGTAACACCCATCCTCGTCACCGACACTTTCTACATTATGACGGGTCTTGACTCCGCCACTGTCTACCACATATACCTCTATCCCGACTGTTTCGACTCCGTTGTCAGCAGTCACCTTGTGGCTACCACCTTGTTGTCGTCGCCATCTTCGATGCCTTACAGCGGCGGTTTCGACAGTGCCGACTCCAACGGATGGGTGCTAATAAATGGCAATAGTAATAACCGCTGGATGGTGGGCGATGCCACTGGTAATCCTGTCGGATCCCTCTATATCTCTGATGATGGCAATAGCAACCATTACAGTGGTGCGACCTCCACCGTCTATGCCACACGTATATTCAGTCTTGACACCCCCAGCGAGTATGCCTACAGCTACGATTGGAAGTGCAATGGCGAGGACAACCGAGATTTTCTCCGTGCAGCACTTGTTCCTGCCCAAACGGTACTTACTCCAGACGATTATAGTGGATTTGACAATGTTTCGGCAGTCCCCTCCGGTAGCATTGCCCTCGACGGTGGTCACGTCCTCAGCCAGCACACCATCTGGCAAACCCAGTGCGGCACCTTCACAATTGACACTCCCGGCATCTACATCTGGGTGTTTATGTGGCACAACGACGACAATATCTATAATCAGACTCCTGCCGCTATCGACAATGTCAATCTTGTGCCGAACGACTGTTCTATGCCCCAGAACGTCGTATGGGAAATCTCGGCCGACAGCCTCAGTCTTACATGGACTCCTGTGGGCGAAGAAAACATATGGGAAATCTCTCTTGGAGACACCTCTGTCATTGTCACCTCTCCAGAGTACACCTTTACGAATATTCCAGTGAGCATCATCTATACAATCCGTATCCGTACTATCTGTGGTTTCGGCGACACCTCTTTGGCATTCACCGCCTCGATTGTCAACAACAGATACGAGGTCACCGTGACGGCCAACAATCCTTCCTACGGCACAGTGACGGGTAGTGGAGTATATTACAACGGCGATATTGCCACATTGTCTGCCACACCATTTACAGGATATATTTTCACCCAATGGAGCGACGGAGATATCACCAATCCGAGAGGCTTGGTTGTGACGTGCGACACCTCGCTAACGGCCATCTTCGAGGAAGAAGAGGATATTTGGGAGATTGAAAATTCAAAAATGAAAATAGAAATCTACCCAAATCCAGCAAATGGCGTTACGACGGTGAGCATCACAGGTATCAGTGGCAAAGTGAATATCTCGGTATTTGATCTTTTGGGACGTGAAGTGTTAAGAGAGACTATGGAGTGTATTGGAGTGTGCGAGAAGAACCTTGACATAAAAGGCATTTCCGACGGAACATACTTCATACGAATTACATCCGAAGAAACAGCCCCGATAGAGAAGAAACTAATTGTCAGATAATATGAGTCGCAAGGAAAAACGCTATCCACTACTACTATCCAAATCCCCAAACTGCAAAGATTAAGTTTTCACTTTCATCGTCGTTCTTGTGGTCTTTTTCTTATTCGGGAATGGCGTGGCGGTCCCATTTTTTCACAAGTCCTTCCCTACAATAAGTTTTCTCGAAGCACTTTTCTGACATATATTTCAAGATGCTTACCTTTATAATAAAGCACTTTCAAAAAACACGACAAAAGAGAGAAAAAAACGGGTTTTACGAATAATCCACCATGGCACCTATTCCGGCATTATCTATGAAAATATATCAACATATCAGCATATTACATGAATATTACAAAATAAATTTGGTCGGTTTGCAAAAAAGTAGTACTTTTGCAGCCGATTTTGAGAGGTGATGAGTGTCAAAACTCCTGTTTCATTCTCGAGATTAACACGGTGGGCGTAGTTCAGCTGGTTAGAGCGCCAGATTGTGGATCTGGAGGTCGTGGGTTCGAGCCCCACCTCCCACCCCAAGCCTGTAACAAAAGATGTTGCAGGCTTTTTCTTTTCCAAACAAGCACTATGCTAATTGTCTGACAGGAGGTCGTTCTGCAGCTGTAGCAGAGGTTCGATAATATACGGTATATAATACTGCATTGAGGGTCTTATGCTCTGGTAATAGTCCAGCTGCTCTTTTAAATCTCTCTGCAGTTGGAGCCTTAACTTTTCCGCTTTCCCATGAGCACCGGCGGACTTATACGCTTTTGATGCAGCGTACATGATTTGGAGGTTCTTTACAATGTCCAAAGGCAGATAGGAGCATGCCGTATCCAACAGTTCCTCTGCTTTTCCATGCATGCCATCGGAGAGCAGGTTTTCGACAACCAACAGGACATCCCTCCAGTACTGGCACATGAATCCACGTGATGTCTCATCGATATAGACACGTTCTACAGGATGCCATTGCAACGAATCTTTAAAGACTCGGTATGAATCGTCTACATCCACGCTGTCCTGCGACGGCGGCACCAATTTATAGGCAATACCACATAGCTGAAGTGCTCCGGGGAAGTTGTTTTTTCGTACATCATAGGCATAATGGCTGAAAAAGACAGGACGTTCACCGGCATTGTTGTCGACAATCATCTTCATACGACTGTAGGGTCCTCCCTGCCGCCATCCGTCATCAGGCATCAAGTCCCTACCCTGAAGGCCGAACTGCTGTTTACATGAACGTGCATAACTCTCACTGCCCAACAGTGACAAGTTGACAATCTGAACATCCGTTCTGACACCCTCCACCTGTTGCAGATACCACAGAGGAAACGTATCGTTGTCACCCAGAGTGAAGAGAATGGCATTTTTGTCGCACGACCTGAGCAGGTTTCTTGCCGAATCCAATGCCACATAGCGGCCCGAGCGGTCATGGTCGTCCCAGTTCTGGAATGCCATCAGTGCCGGGACAAAAAGCAGCAACACCACCATTAAAGGTCTGGCATATTTGTTAATAGCCCTATCCTTTTTGCCTTCATTCTTCTGTGTTCCGACACCAAGCATGCGGAATGCTCCAACACCAATCCAGACGGCAAAGGCATAGAACGACAGCACATAAGCATAGTCACGTTCTCGCGGCTCATAAGCCGGATGATTCAGATATACCGACAAGGCGATGCTCGACATAAGGAACAGGGTCATTACTATCCAGAAACCTTTCTTGTCGAACTTGGAATGTGAAATGAGACCGACAATGCCAAGGATAAAAGGAAGGAGGAAATAACGGTTATGCCCTGCCCCCGGCAACGAATCCGGCAGCGAGTTTCCATTCCCCACATACAGTTTGTCGACAAACGGAATTCCTGTGATAAATTGACCTTTCATCATATTCCCGAAGCCTTGGCTGTCGTTGTAGCGGCCCGAGAAATTCCACATCAGGTATCGCAGATACATATAGTACACCTGATAAGAGGCAAAAAAGACAAGATTGTCGCCAAAGGACGGCTTATAATACTGTTCTCCGTTGACGTCCACCATCTTACCATGGCGACCAGTCCAGTCGGTATAGTACTGTTCCGAATGAGGACCATGCTTCCACATGCGCGGGAACAACATGTCCATCTCTTTTGCATAGACAGGCTTTCCGTCTTCATAACCCACTACGGGAGAATTGAAACAGCGTCCATAGACCAGCGGCGCATGTTCATATTGTTCCCGTGAAACATAAGCCTTGAAACTCTTCCATGTCGAAGGGTCCCCCTGGTTGATAGGAGGATTAACGTTAGCACGAATAGGAATAATCAGATACGGTGTAAGGCCTATGATGAAAAACAGCAGACAGAATGCCAGATTACGGAAAAAGAATCCACGTTTTAATCCGTTCATGCAACGTTTGAAGATATACACAAGCACAAATGCCGGCACGGTAAGCAGACTTAGCTGATGCACCCCCACCGACATGCCGAGCAACAGTGCTATCAGGAACAGCCACCGTGTCTCCGCTTCATTGTTGTCACTCTGATACCACCTCATTATCGACCACACTATCGCAGAAGAGAAAAGCATCGACAGGCTGTAGACCTCGCTCTCCACAGCAGAGAACCATGCCGTGTCGCAGAACACATAACAAGCCGTTCCGACAAACGAAGCAAAATAAAGTCTGAACCTGTACCTCGGCTCCTGAGAGGAGATGTTGCCGAAAGATGCAATCAGATGTACCAGTGTCCAGAACAGGAACATTGCCGTCAGACCTCCCGACACCGCCGACAAGACGTTGCTCCACCAGGCAATCCGCCCCGGATTGTCGCCTGCAAACAGGGTGAAACAATGTGCAAGAAGCTGATACATTGGAGCTCCGGGAGGATGACCTATCTGAAATTTGTATGAGGTGGCGATAAACTCACCGCAATCCCAGAAACTCACAGTAGGCTCAAGGGTGAGCATATATACAAGCGTGGCCAAGACAGCGACCAGCCATCCCAACAGATTGTTTATAAAATGACTCTCCTTGAAACCCATACGTCTATCTTCTGACATCACCAGTTGACAACCGATTTATTGAACACATCCTCACAGAGTTCTCCGACAATCTCGCCCATTAGCGAGTTCTCCACCGACGAAAAATTCAGCTGGGCATTATAGTCCCTGTAACGTGTGAAAGACTGCTCGAAATTAGCATTAGGGTCACAGTTGTTTACAAACTTCACCTTTATCGTGATTGTGAGGCGGTTCATGGACACCTCGTCGGACGCCGACAGAGCGGCGGCACGTGTTGTATATGCCGTTATCTCACCGGTAATCTCCAAGTCGGCATCGCCGTTGACAACGTTGAGGCTTGTCTGGGAGGCGAACATATTGCGCATGTCATCTGTCAGTTTCTGACTAAGCTGTGGGTTCACCGTAGAGGCATAGTTAGGGAATGTCGCCACGGATATTGTCTTGGCATTGGCCGGGATGGAGGCTCCTGTAAAAGAATAGCCCCCTTTGCAAGCCGAAGTCAGTACAACAACCATGGTCATCACCATGGTAAGGACAACTTCTGCCAAAGGCAAACCACGTCTCCCTATCCGCTTCATACTAAACATTATATGAATCGTTGTCTATATGCTTCTCATCCTCCATCTGCCAAAGCATATATGCTGCCTGCTGCTCCATATATGTCAATACAGAATGCTTGATGTTCAAGTCGTTGATTGTGCTTATCTCATTGATGATTTCGTCAATCTTTATCTTTATATTATTGTCCATAGCAATCTTGTTATCCGTTTTGTCACGATGCAAAGATACACATTTTTCAGATTATGGTGAAATTTATTTTACAACATGGTGACTATCATTGTTTCGGCATTTCAACCACTACAGCCGAACCGTTCACAAGATATGGCGTCCCCGTCTTTTCATCGATACAGCGATAGCGGGTACGGCGTTTCTCCACCGAGCGGAATAATATCTGGGGCCTTGACATGATACGGAACAGTGACCCGATAGGCAAATCCTCAAGCCTCAGCTCCTTGGAAGCCCTTTCGGGGTCGTCGATTTGTTTCAGTTGCCGCTCCAGTTCTTCGCCAGCCTTGTGATTCAGAGGAATCCTGGATGTATATTTGGCTAAGAGGTCCTTGGTTTCGGCAGGGAAATGGCCTTCGTTGGAATACTGTGTCAGGAGTTTTCTGTACTCTTCCTGCCATTCGTAGCCATGAGCCTGCACCTCACGTCCAAAAGCAAGAAAAGTGTTAAGATGAGCCATCTCGTGAAGCAGTACGAGCAGGAAAAGATGTGGGGAGAGGTCGCCGTTGACGCTTATTTCGTGGTATTGGTGGCGAGGTTGCGGCATACGGTAGTCGCCGAGCTTCGAACTTCGACGGCGGCTGATATGGAAATGGACAGAATGACTGTTGAGGAAACAGAACACCGGATTAACAGCCGATGCAGGAAGATAACGGCCAAGGATAGCCTTATAACGTTCCTCCAGTGTCATATACCACCTCTTTTGCCATGACATCGCTCTTGGCAAACGTCGGGCAGTTGCAGTGACGGCTCTTGCGGTGCTTGGACATGTGAACTCCCTTGTTGCTGCATGACGTCAGCAAGACGGCCACAAGCAGAAGCAGGAGAATGATTTTGGAAAAACGTTTCATGTCTTGATAACGTCGTTAATGTAAAAAAAGTATCTGAGCGATTACGCTATCATGTATTATATCTTTGCTCGGCGTACTGTAAACGCCACAACTGCGGACGACAGCAATGTCACCACGAGGAATGTGGCTGCAAAATCGACCACGCGCATAGCCACAGGGAAAGCGCTAACCACTGCCGTTGTCCCTAGTTTAATGATGCCGAAATGCTGTTGGAGGAGACATACGACGAACCCCAGCACCATACCCGACACAACCCCCACGGCGGCAATAAGAAGACCTTCGGTGAAGAAGACCTTCCTGATGTCGACACGCTCCATACCCATCGACCGTAAGGTCGCAATATCCTTGCGTTTGTTGATGATGAGCAGCGACAACGACGCAATAAGATTGAGTGTAGCTATCAGCACGATAAGGGAAAGAATCAAAAAAACTCCGAACCGTTCCGAACGGAATATCTTGTAGTATAACGGTTTCTGGTCCATACGGTCATGCACCGTGAAACTGTCGCCAAGCTGTTTGCGGAGCTGCTTCTTCACTTTGCCGAGTTGCTTCGGGTTTTTCACCGTCACTGCAAGAGCCGTCACCTCATCCGGAGCATAAGACATCAGCCTGCGGACAAAGTCGATATCGGCGACGACATAAAGATTGTCAATCTCGTCCTGGATGGAGAAAGTCCCCGAGGGATAAGCATATCCGTTGTTGAATGCCTCATCCATGGAGAACCCTATCGCCGACGTGCCACGTTTGGGGATATGTACAGCCAAAGGTGTGTTTGTCATGGAATTGACCCCAAGACGCACCATGATATTCCATCCAAGTAGCAGATAATCGACTTCATTATCCTTCAGACAGCAAGAGCCTTCGACTACCATCGAGTCAAGGCCACAGGTGGCGGCATAGTTCCCATCCACGCCACGCAGTTTGACTATCGATTCGGCCTGACGCAAGGTAATCCATGCATTCTCCTCGACAAGTGGAGAGACGAGTGCCACGCCGTCGGGAAGTGCTATTTCAGACTCCCCGACCCTGTACACCGCCATTCCGTCAGCGTCATTACCTGGCAGGCTGTCGAGATGAAAGGTCTTGCCTTGGACAGGCTCTACCATCAGTTCTGGGTCAAAGACATTGAAAAGAGATTGTGTCAGTTCCCCGATGCCGTTATATACCGACATCACCACGACCAATGCAATTGTGCTGACAGCGATACCGACGAGCGAAATCCAAGAGATAATATTTATCACCGTCTTCTCCTTGCGGGAGAAAAGATATCGCATGGCCATAAAAAATGTCAGTTTCCCGGAAGCCTTCATATCGTCATGGCGTTGGATTATGACGGTGAGAATACCGTCACTGTTTCAAGAGGTTCTCTATATTTTCAATATAATCAAGCGAGTCGTCGAGATAGAATTCCAGAGTGGGTATGATACGCAGCTGCTTGCCTTCCCTGAGGCCGAGACGACGTCTGATGTCGGCAGAATAGGTTAAAATGGCATTGATTACAAGCTGCTTGTCAGCCTTGGTACCCGCAGGGGTATCGGCAGTTTCCGGCATTGTGCCTATGGGGAAGATGCTCACATACGCACGTGCTATCGACAAATCGGGAGTAATGCGGACTTTTGTGACGGTGATGAGAGAGTTGCCCAAGACAGGCTTCATCTCCTTCAGGAATATCTCTCCAAGGTCTTGTTGTATGAGACGCGATATTTTATTCTGACGTGTGGAATCCATTTGTACAGACGGTATAGGACATTGTTAGAATCTCACGCCCAGTCTTATAGGCAGGAAGACCGTTTGCTGGGTATACGCAGCCGCCAATTCAAGATAGACACTCATATAGTTTCGCTCCATGTTGCGGTAGACATAGTTGAAGAACCAGTTCACTCCCGCGGAAATCTCCACATAAGGCGTCAGAGTGTTCTCGTATGGGGTATTAGACATCATATAATGTGCTCCAAATCTGGCACCTACCATAGGAGCCCATTCAACATCAATAGGACGATAATCCAAATCCAGAAATGCCATGGCGCTATGCCATCCGTCGCTCATGTTGGATGGGGTGGACACATAACCGTATCCGAGACCCAGACCAACGAAGAAGTCCTGCCTCAAATTGACACCGTTGATGACATTGACATTGGTGATATGACGCAAATCACTGATATAATAGCCGTAGTCACCGGCATGACCAAGATTGGAGATATAGGGCATATAACCCACATCAGCTTTGAACATATATTCAGCCTTTGGCTTGTCCTGAGTAAACTGAGCCATTGCAGGCATTACAATTATTGTAGCTAATAACGCTAAAAGAAACTTACCTTTATTCATGTTATACAATTATTTACAATTATCAGTACCCTGTTATGACGGCACATAAAAAGTAATGCAAAAGTACGCACTTTCTGCGGATAAAAAAAATTTTTTTTAATTGTATTACTGCATACTATCACCGCAACTTCTACGTTAATGTAAGTATCCGAACAAAAACATTAACAAACAAATCCATTCCCCAATGAAAAAAACGCTGACACACAAATTATTCGCCATTTTTGCCATGGCTTTTTGCGGCATCATGGTTTTGGCATCCTGCTCAAAAGGAGCCTCTATCAGTTCGACCATCCCCGATGATGCCTCCTTTGTGGCTACCGCCAACATCTCCAATATCTGGGACAAGGGAGACTTGAAGAATTCCGACAACGTGGCTTTCATCAAGCTTATGCGTCAAGAGCTTAAAAAAGAGATGCCGGAGTTGTCCGACCTGGTGGACAACCTGATAGCCGATCCTTCTTCCTGCGGTATTAATTTCAAATCCGACATTGCAGCCTTCTCGGCAAAAACCATCAGTGCAGACTTTGTCGTCAGTGCTTTGGTCCGCGATGCCGGCAAAGTGGGCAACTTCCTGCGCAACATTTCTGACAATTCCGACCTGAAGATGAATATCAGCAAGGAAGACAAATACTATCTGGCTTTCTGCGACGAAGGCGATTTCCTTGTCTGCTGGGACAAGAAGAAAGCCTATCTGATGATGTTGTCGAGTGGCGACAATATCAACGAAGCCAAGGATTATGCCAACCGAATCATGTCGTTAGGAGACTCCCGCACTATGGCGTCAAACGACAATTTCAACAAATATCTCAAATCACATGCTGATGCCGGCCTGTTCACCGACATGAAGAACATCATGGAGATGCGTAATGCCTTCGACGGCATCCCGGAGAAATTCGCTGAAGAGTTAAAGAAAGCCTCCTTCTTCGTGAGTCTGAATTTCAACAAAGGCGACATCACCGTCCTTTACAAGACCCTCGGTCTCGACAACAAAGAGCTCGCAAAAATCACCGACTGCAAATTCAATGCCGACCTGCTCAGCTTCATGCAGGACAAGACCCTCGCCGGTGCCACCTTTGCAATGAACGTCGACGCCCTCGTTTCAGAATTGGAGAATATGCAGGACGCCAAAGAACTGGATGAAAAAATCATAAAAGACATCACCCTGCGTGATATTTTGAGGAGCTTCAACGGCAGCTTCGCCGCCAATATCTCCGACATTGTTGAAAACAAGAATTCCTTCATGCCGACTTTCGCATTTGCAGCCGACCTGTCGAAGAACAGCGTCTTTAAGAAAGTCCTTGACGAAATGGTCGGCAGTATGCTGGAACGCAAAGGCAACAACTATTACATCAAAGGTATAGACATCTATATCGCTCTCAATGACAAAGTCGTGCTTGTCACCAACGACCAATCAGTCCTTAACACATTCCCCAACGGCAATAAAAACGGCATGGCTCAGATAGCAAAAGAGGCCAAGAACGGCAACTACCTTTATCTTGACCTTGGCATTGACAAATATCCTGCAGTCATCACCAAGAGACTAAACAACAATAGCATACAGTTGCTTAAAGGGTTCATAAAATACGCCGACCTGAAGACCATCGACAAGAATTCCGGAGAGCTCGTCATCCACCTTGCCAACGAGAAACAGAACAGTCTGGCATTCACTATCCACTACTTTGACGACAACATGATGCAATTAGGCGAATTGGCCGACCTATTCTAACGACTGTGCAGATAGAACTCCACAATATCAAACCCCGTTATATGTCGGAATCGGAAGTCTCCGGTTCCGACATATATCTACAGCCCCGTGTGCTCTTTGAACGCGGCAAGAAATACATGGTCTGTGCCAAGTCGGGCCACGGCAAGACATCGCTGCTAAACTTCATCTATGGCAGCAACCGCCAGTTCGACGGCACTATAGATTATCACGAACCTGTAAGCGACCCTTTTCTCCTTCGCCGCGACAAGCTCAGCTATCTCTTCCAGGATTTATGCCTCTTCGCCGACCTGACGGCCATGGAGAACGTGCAGCTGAAGAACCGCATCACCGGATACAAAAGCGATGCCGAAATTGCCAAACTCCTCGACACCCTGCTGCCCTCCGAGAAAAAACAGCAGCCCGTAAGGACACTCTCCTTGGGGCAGCGGCAGCGTGTGGCAGCGGTACGCGCCATCTGTCAGCCATTCGAGTTCCTGATGCTTGACGAGCCTTTCAGCCATATCGACAACGACAACGCCAAAGCGGTGGCTCAGGTCATAGCCGACGAAGTGGAGCGGCAAGGAGCGGGACTGATAGTCACAGCACTAGACAGGATAGACCTATTTCAGTTCGACCGGATACTAAATCTATAAGCCGATTCCAAGATGCTTTCAAAACTACAACGCAAGACACTGATTCCTGCCCAGATAGCAGGCTATGCCCTGACACTTCTCATCGGTGTCGCCATAGTGTTGCTGACATTCCAACTCTACAAAGACCTCAGACCGTTGCTGACACAACAGACCGACGTCTTCAAAGCCCACACTGTCACCGTTTCGAAGAATGTCACCATTTTCAAGACCGCCAACAAGGAAGGTCTTTATTTCAGCGATAGCGAGTTGCAGGAACTTCAGGAACAGCGGTTTGTAAACAAGGTGGCAAAATTCACCAGCTCCTCTTTCTCCACGTCGGCATCCATCAACCTCGGCAGCGGGGGGAGAATGAGCACCGACCTCTTTTTCGAGAGCGTCCCCGACGAGTATATCGACGTGGTAAGCGACAGATGGCAGTGGGACAGCAATTCCAACTTCCTGCCAATCATCATTCCCGAGGATTATCTAAACCTTTACAACTTCGGTTTTGCCGAGAGCCAGTCGCTGCCGGTCATTTCGCAAGGCACCATAGAGCAGGTGTCGTTCCAAATCCATGTCTGGGGCAACGGAAAACGACGTGACTTCGAGAGCAGGATTGTAGGATTCTCAAATAAAATCAATTCAATACTGGTCCCAGAGAGTTTCCTGCAATGGGCCAACGAGGAATTCGGCAAGTCTGAGAAACAACGCAACAGCCGCCTTCTTGTCGAGTTCTCCGACGCTTCCGACGAGCAGATACCTCCCTATTTCGAAGAGAGAGGTCTAAGTATCAACCAAAACGAGTTGGAATCAAGCAAGATGGTCTTCTTCTTCAAGATGGCCATGCTCTTCATCTTCGCCGTGGCGGTCATCATCATACTGCTCTCCATGGCCTTTATCATCATGAGTCTGAATCTGATCATCCAAAAGAACCGCGACCTCTTCGTCAACCTGTACAACATCGGTTATTCCACGAAACAGATTGCGCGGTTCTACCAGCTGGTGGTCAGCGTCATAACCATTGCCGACCTGCTTTTGGCCTCGATAGTGGCCAACTGCATAAGAGGAGCCTATATCAAGCGTCTGTCATCGCTATTCGAGACCGTCGGCAACGGCAGTGCAATATGGCTAACAGCCACTGTCGTCTGCCTGTTGCTGTTGGCAGTATACAACATCCTCATACAACGCACCATCCAGCGTACCGTTTAGGGAGATGGAAAAGGCAATGTAAACAAATACTGGCTTTTACAGACCTGTTCACCCAAAAAAAACAGGCTGCACAGCAAAGCATACAAACGGCTCGGGTCATCTCGACGATAACTTTTACGATTCCAAAGGTTTCAAATGTAAGCTATGCTTCGATGTTGAGACCGAGGCAGAAGGTCGGGCCGATGTGGAAATAGGAGGAATTGCTGCCACCAGTGCCGGGCGAGAGGAGTCCAAAACCTGCTTTCAATTCAAGACCAACCCTGACATAGCGTGTGTACCAGTCCACTCCCAGACCGCAATTATAACGCAGGTCGTGAGCGTTCAGCGGTTTAATGTAGCTGTGGCTATCTTCACGCCGTGAAGCGAAGTCAAAGCTGTAGCCAAGTCCGGAGGTGAGGTACAGTTCCTTTTTACCCCAACGGAATGGGTGAAACTTGACATCGACAGGCAGCTCGCTACGGACGCTTTCCATCTTTAAGCTGCTGAAGAGCGACAGCCCAGGCATAACACGCAGGCTGAAACAACGTCCCAGCCTGGCTTCACCTATCACGGCGATACGGAAACCGCATGCATAGAACGATTTATCCTCCGAAGTGTGCAATGTGCCGCCTTGGTTAGAATAGAGGTCAACTTTGTTCTCGGTGAATCCAAGATGGATACCATAGTGCAACATGTGATTGTCAACCGCTCCGCTGTCCTGATTTTGTGCACGGGCAGTCCCTGTAAGGAGCGACAAGAAGAAAATCATGAAGAAACAACCAGTGGATGTTTTGATAGCGCAGCGGAGAACATTCTCGATGCTTTTCGAAAACAATACTTTCATAACAGATTATTTTTTTAAGTTAATAAATAAAATTATCCAGCAAGTATTATTTTCTCCGATAAGCGTCTGGGATTTGTTTATTTTACATTGTAACGTGGTTTTGTCAATCATATTGCATGATCAATCGTGCCGTTTCATAAGACTTCTTATTTCTCAACACTTTTCTCCTTATTAACGTTTGACACCTGAAAATGTCACATTATTCGTACATCTTTTTATGTTTTTTTTCAGTGCACAAATAACAATGTTTCGGCTATCATAAAAACAAATCAAGAAATTGCTTCGCACATCATCGCGATGCCACTGACATCACTCGCATCAGGTAAGGTGGTTCAGGAAGATGTATAAAGGAGGGAAGATGTGGAATAAAAACAGTCAAAAAAGATTTCGCATCTTGAGCCGATAATTTCTGTATAAAAAAAACGGCACATGAGTCGCCATGTGCCGTTTTTTTTCAATCACATTTTTTTATTTTCCGAACATCACCTTCTCGCTGCTGAACATCTTGGTCAGGCCCCAGACGGCAATGCCTGTATAGACAACATTCGAGGCAAGGCAAATCATGACATTCGTCCATGCAATCTTATGTGCAAAGATGTCGGTCAAAACCTCTATCGAGTTGTAGAACGGGATAATATATGTGGTAAAACTCTCTGGAGTTCCGTTCTGGAACATCGGCATCAGGCCTGCCAGCATCACGATAAGCATGAAGGGCGTAATCATCGTGCCGGCACTCTTCACATCCTTGGCAAGAGCCGAAAGCAGGCTGACTGCCGACGCCATGATAAGCACCGTAGCGAATATGACAAGCAGTATGGCGAAATAGTCGTTAAAGGTGTAGTTGAAGCCCAGATCCACATCCTCGCCACTGATCATTTTCGGTAACGACAGTGCGATACCAATGAAACTGGATATACCGCTGAGCAGTGCGATGCATCCAAGCGATACGATTTTACCCAGAGCCAGCTGGTTGCGTCGCATCGGCGTGACAAGCAGTGTGGCTATAGTACCGCGTTCCTTCTCACCTGCAATGGCACTGGGTGCGATGGCCATGGTGCCGCTGAAGAGCATCATCACTATCAGCATTGGCAGCAGTTTGCTCCAAATCATAGCTCCTATGGAGTCCTCGTCGGCCATGTCAAACTTGGCCTCACTGCCTTCTTCAACACGATTCACATCAAACTTGTTGCTCATCTGTTTCTCATATTCGTCAAGCATAGCAGTCGTGGACTTATATACAAAATCTGACGCATTGTTATTTGAGTTGTAATATATTTCTACGTTCGGGGCTGGTTCTCCACTTTGTGGAGCATAGACGGCGACGAGGCTGTCAAATCCCTGTGGGAAACGCACCAAAACCTCATTCAAGTCCTTGTTGTCAAGCCTTTTGACATCTTCTTCCCCGAAAGCCTGCTTCAAAACAACAATCTGGCTGTCGGCGGCAAAAACGTCGGCCATAGACTCCGGCATATTCTCGACACGCATCGTCACAACATCATCACGACCTTCGGTTACCATCTTGCCAATACCCTCACCCATCAGGCTATAGACCAAGTAGATGAGCAGACCAGGCATAATGACAGTGGTGAACAACAGTGATCGGTCGCCGAAGAAGCGTGCAAATTCTTTCTTGATAATTGTCCAAGTGTTGTTTTTCATTGTTCGTCTCCTTTCACTTCCTTAAAGATTTCGAAAAAGCGGTCCTCTAAAGTCATGCCGTCACATACTTCGTCAAGGGTGCCGCAGGCGATAAGACGGCCGTCAATGATGATACCCACACGGTCGCACAGCCGCTCTACAAGGCTGAAAATATGGGTAGAGAGAATGATTGTCTTACCCTCACCACGCAACTCCTGGAGGTAGTCGGTAACGGTGCGAGCCGTCAAGACGTCGAGGCCGTTGGTGGGCTCGTCGAAGATTATGACCTCAGGGTCGTGAACCAGCGAGATGACCAACGACAGTTTCTGCTTCATGCCTGTCGACAAACTCTTCACCTTGACTTCAGCAAACTTGTCGATTCCGAAGCGGGAGAACATCTGCTCCTTACGTACTTTGGACACCTCTTCCGGCACCTGGTGCAGGCGGCTGAAGAAGTCGAACAGATAGTTCGGGGTGAAAAAGTCCTCCAATTTCAGTTCCGAAGTCAGAAAGCCTATCTTGGAGCGGACACCCTCAGGGTCGTTGACAATGCTGCATCCGTCAAGGACTGCATTACCGCTGTCGGGACTGATAAGGGTTGAGAGCATACGCAGCGTGGTGGTCTTGCCTGCTCCATTGGGGCCAAGCAGACCGAATATCTCGCCGCGGTTGGCTGTGAAACTGAGGTTGTCGACAGCCACTTTCTTGCGGAGGGTAGTACCCTCTATCTTCTGCTGTTTCTTTGAAAGCGTGAAAGTCTTCGAGATACCTTCCACGCGTAAAATTTCATCCATATGTTTTATTTAATAAAGTTTATAGTTACGATGTATGAGGTGTGAGGTATGAAGTATGAGGTTGGTAAAGGTTATAGTTTAAAGAGAAAAGTTTTCGTTTAAAAGATTTTCGTTGTCGTCACTATATATTATCGTTCAAAAAGGCTAAAAACTTACAGTTGTCCTTCTTTTTTCTTAGCCGTTGTCAGTGCCCAAACCAGCATCAGTGCAACTGTGATGAAAAGGAATATATACATCAGTGTCTCATATTTGTCCGACGGCCACAGGTCGTTACAGAAGCTGAAAATGCCATATAGTTCGAAAAAAACTGTTACCAGAGGCCAGAAAATCAACCGCCTGCGTTTCTCGTCTACGATATTGTCATATCTCGCCCATTTCAGCCGTCCGTCCACTTTCCGAAATCCCCATTTATGGTTTCTCATTTTAGGTAGCCACGTGATGAACATTCCTCCAGCAAGGATTGCCAGCGAATAAAACAGGTAGCTAACGTAGAACCCCGAGCCCTGAATCTTTATCTGAATGGCCATCAAAATGTTGCCAGCTACGACAACAATAGCTGCTAATGCACTGCCTATCAAAGCTATGGTTTTTTTTGTCTCCAAGGTCATATTTTTTCCCCTTTCGTTCTGATGTATTTGATTATACCAAAAACGATGTTAATTAGAATTTCGGCAATCGCAATAAAGTTTATCATCACTTTGAATGAAAATATCCAGAATGTGCCAGACCATATCATCCCCATGGCAAAAAGCGGCAATATCAGGGTAAGAAGCCACCCCGAGATGATCATATTCAATGCATCGAGCCTGTCATAGGGTTTCATACGGTGCGTCTCACGGACAAAGTGTCCCTTACGCAGTTTCCACACTTTGTATTCCGTCAGGATATTTTCCTTTTTAAGTATTGCCCGGTCGCATATCAGTATAATAGCTGTAAGAGCCAGACAAACAAAGAAAATGCAGGTAAATACCTTCCTGTCCTCACTGTCTTGAAGCATAAAGCCCATTATGCCGCCAACAATGAAGTTCACCAGCGACAATGCAGCGAATACAATTATGGCGATCCTGATTTTATTCATTTCCATCCTCCTTTTTTTCTGGCGTGACAGGTTGTACGCCTTTATTTTTCGGGTAGCGCTTGGCCTTCTTCAGCGCCTCGGACAGTATCCATTCCATCTGACCGTTGGTGCTGCGGAACTCATCCGCAGCCCACCGCTCGATAGCGTCGTAGACTTCACTGTCAACCCGAAGTGCAAAAGATTTTTTCATATATATGTATTAGACTTTAACGTTAATGTTAACATTAACTTTAACATTAACTATAACCTCAGTTAGACATGCCCCCGAACAGTGGTCAACAAGCCATTGAGTTGTTTCTCTATAGAGTCAAGTCTTGACATAATACTCTCATATTGTTCTTCTGACACATAACCTATATTTTTGGCTATTATCAACTGCGTCTCTGTTTCAAAGGCCGACCCTAAAGAAATACTTAGAAAATGGGAAAACTCATTATCAGATATACGGCCAGCACCTTCAGCAATATTTGAGTTTATTGAGACAACTGCACGCTGCAATTGGTCGCATAGACCTTTTTTCTCAAACCAAGGCATATCTCCTGTTATCTGGTAAACCATGGTTGCCAAATCAACAGACTCTTTCCAGACTGTATAATCTCTAAAATTTCGAATTCCCATGCTATCAAAAGTTAAAGTTAACGTCAACGTTAATGTTAATATTAGTATATACTACCCGTATTAATCACTGGACTTGCACTTTCGTCGGCACAGAGCACTACGAGGAGGTTGCTTACCATGGTGGCTTTCTTCTCTTCGTCGAGCTGCACCACTTCGCGTTCGCTGAGCTTGTTGAGAGCCAGCTCGACCATCGACACGGCACCCTCGACAATCTTCTCGCGGGCCGAGATTATGGCGTCGGCCTGCTGACGACGCAGCATCACGCTGGCAATCTCCGAGGCATAAGCCAGATAGTTGATGCGAGCCTCTATGACCTCGATACCCGCGATGCTCAAGCGGCTGCGGAGCTCATTCTCAAGCTGGGTGTTAATCTCCTCGGCACCGCTGCGGAGCGTCAATTCCGCGTTGTTGTGGTCCATGTTGTCGTAGGCATAGTGGCCTGCCACCTTACGCAGGGCTGCGTCGCTCTGCACATGGACAAAGCTGTCATACCCCTTCAGTTGCTGTGCGTTCTGTGCATTCTGTGCATTCTGTGTCGTTGTCTGAAGAGTATCCACATCGATATCGAAAACAGCCTTGTAGGTGTCGGCGATCTTCCACACAAGCACCAAACCAATCATGATAGGATTACCGTTTTTGTCGTTCACCTTTATCGGAGGCACATCCATGTTGCGAGCCCGCAACGATATCTTACGTTTGGCATAGAACGGATTGATCCAGAAAAAGCCGTTCTGACGCACCGTGCCGCTGTAACGGCCAAAGAAAGTGAGCACTCTCGACTGGTTGGGCTGGATTATCATGAAACCTATGCAGTGCAGGATATATACAAAGAAAAGTATTATACCCGAAAGAATAGGCAACAATACCATCGCCGTAGGTTCGCCGTCCGCCGGATTGATCATGCCGTCAAGTCCAGACATCCAGACAATCAACAGTATTATACCCACAAGCATTACAAGATTAATAATCAGATGCAGGAAGCCATTGTTCTTCCCTTTAAGCTGTTTGTTAAACTCTTTTGTTTCCATTGTTCTATAATTTAAATTTATTTCAATCAGTGATTTAGAATGATTATTTATTCTGATATCATTTTGATATCACTTTGCAAAAATACACAGTTTTTTTTAACCACCAAAAAAAAAATGAAAAAAAAATAAAAAATCACTACTTTCAGTGATTGCACATATTAAATAGTATCAATAATTTTGCAGATTGAAAAAATAGATACATATATATGTTATTATCTGAACTACAGTCAGGTGAAAGCGGCATAGTGGTACGTGTGTCGGGTCACGGAGCCTTCAGGAAACGCATCATAGAGATGGGTTTCATCAAAGGTGTGACCGTGGAGGCCATACTCAACGCTCCGCTGAAAGACCCTATAAAATATAAGATAATGAATTTTGAGGTGTCGTTGCGACGCAGCGATGCCTCCAAAGTGGAAATAGTCAGTGAGAAGGAAGCCGAACGTGAAATCGTCAACCACGATGACTACAGACCTCTTGAAGTTCCGGAATGCAGTGCCATGCACCATATCGCCGCCGAACGCAGCAAGACCATCAATGTGGCGCTTGTGGGCAATCCCAACTGTGGCAAGACCAGTATCTTCAACATAGCCGCCCATGCCCACGAACATGTCGGCAACTACAGCGGAGTCACCGTTGATGAGAAAGTGGGTACCTTTGAATATGGCGGCCACACCTTCAATCTTGTCGACCTCCCCGGCACATATTCACTGAGTGCCTACTCTCCCGAAGAGCTGTATGTGCGTCGCCATATCATAGACAAATCCCCTGACATCATCTTGAATGTCGTGGACGGCAGCAACCTCGAGCGTAACCTGTACCTCACCACCCAGCTGATAGACATGGACATCACCATGGTCATGGCTTTGAATATGTATGACGAGCTTCAGAAGAGTGGCGACAAATTGGACATCGAGCAACTCAGTACCCTGTTAGGCATGCCCATAATACCCACCACAGGACGTAACGGCGACGGCATCAACAAACTGTTTGACAAGATAATCGAAGTCTTTGAAGGTCGCGATGACAAGAGCCGTCATATCCACGTCAACCATGGACGCGAATTGGAGAGACATATCAAGAAGCTGCGTACAGAGCTCTATGAACATGGTTTCAGCGACGAGTTGTCCACACGATTCCTGAGTATCAAGTTGCTTGAGAACGACAAACAATTGGAGCAGTATGCCGCCGAACATGACCCCGACGGCAGTGTGCTCAAGATGCGCGACCATATCGCCGAAGAGTTCCTGAGAGGCAACCGCCATACGGTAGACGACAGCGAGCATATCCGTGAGGCCCATGCCAACGAAGCACATCCGCATCAAGATATCGAAAGTGCCATAACCGACGCGAAATATGCTTTCGTGCGTGGTGCCCTGGCAGAGTGTTATGTAAAAAATGAGAAGACCTCCCTGCACCAGATGACCGACAAGATTGATGCCGTGGTGACGCACCGCTGGCTTGGATACCCTGTGTTCCTGATTGTCATGTTCATCACTTTCTTCTGCACCTTCGCCATAGGGCAGTACCCTATGGACTGGATTGACGACCTGTTTTCCTGGCTGGGCGACATTGTGGGAGGCTCAATGAAAGAAGGGCCGCTTCGCAGCATGCTTGTCGACGGCATCATAAGCGGCGTCGGCTCTGTCATAGTGTTCCTTCCCAACATACTGATACTCTACCTCTTCATTTCCTTTATGGAAGACAGCGGTTATATGGCCCGTGCCGCTTTCATCATGGATAAGATGATGCACAAAATGGGTCTGCATGGCAAGAGTTTCATACCGATGATAATGGGATTTGGCTGCAACGTCCCCGCCATCATGGCCACCCGCACCATCGAAGACCGCAAAAGCCGCCTGCTCACCATGCTTGTCATCCCCATGATGAGCTGCTCGGCACGAATACCCACCTATGTCATCCTCATCAGCGCTTTCTTCAGCCACCACGCCGCAGTGATACTTACAGGGCTATACCTCGCAGGGATGCTAATGGCCATCCTTATGGCCAAACTGTTCAGCCGTTTCGTGGTGAAAGGCGACAGCCTTCCGTTCGTCATGGAACTCCCGCCCTACCGTATGCCTACAGCAAAGTCAGTATTTCGCCACACATGGGAGAAAGGCAAGGAATATCTAAAGAAAATGGGCACCATTATCCTCGGAGCCAGCATATTGATATGGGCACTGGGATATTTCCCGCACCATGACCGTTATCAAACAGCCCACGAGCAAATGGAGCATTCATTTCTGGGCATCATCGGCAAAACCGTGGAGCCTGCCCTGGAACCCTGCGGTTTCGACTGGCGTCAAAGCGTGTCGCTCCTCGCCGGTGTGGCAGCCAAAGAAGTGGTCGCCAGCACCATGGGGGTCCTTTATGCCTCTGCCGAAGAGGAAGCGGCAATTGATGAGGCCGGTATTGACAGCGAAGAGGGCTCTCTGAGGATTTCGCGTCTCGTAAGTGGTAACATGACGCCCCTCTCCGCGGCGAGCATGCTGATATTCATACTCCTTTATATGCCCTGCCTCTCTACGATAATAGCCATCAAGAACGAGAGCGGCAAATGGAAATGGGCCTTTTTTACAATGGCCTATACCATAGGCGTGGCATGGATAACATCGACCCTCTTCTTTCAGATAGGGACATTATTATTATAGAGATGATACAAAAGGCCTTAGTACTCTTGGCGGTTGCCGTGACATCGTTTTTTGCCGTCCGGGGCGTTGTACGAACCCTGAAAGGCAAGAGAGGCTGCTCTTGTCAGGACTGCCCCCTGTCCCACGGCAAGGAATGCCACTGCCATGCCGACATCCCTGACATTAGTTTAGGCGACGAGCAGTAAAGACCTCATACTTTCTTGACCTTTATCCTTGCCGAACGGCGCATCAGGGCATCCCACCAACGTACAGGCAGAAGCCTGTGCAGGAATACCAGAGCATGTGATGCACGGCCGATACGGTAACGCGGCCGTGGCCGGCGGCTGTTGACGGCACGCGAGATAGCCCTTGTCACCACCGAAGGCGACGAAAGCAGATTTCCCGAATAGCCGTAACGCATCATATCGGCCATTCCGAGGGCGGCATGCTCGTAGGGAGTGCCTGCTGAGCAATCGGCGAGATGGTTGGCGGCGATAATGCCCCAGTCGGTCTTGATACCGCCGGGTTCAATAATGGAGACATCTATGCCGAAAGGCTTCATCTCCATGCGGAGAGCGTCGCTGAAAGCCTCGACCGAGAACTTCGACACATGATACCATCCTCCGAAATAGAGCACCATCTTTCCGGCTATGGACGAGGTATTGATGATACGTCCCCTCTTCTGCTCACGCATGACGGGAATCACAAGCTTGCACATCTGCGCCAGTCCGAACACATTGACCTCCATCTGGCGGCGGGCCTCCTCCATGGACACATTCTCTATGGCGCCGAAATAGCCGTAGCCTGCATTGTTTACAAGCACATCTATACGGCCTTCGGCATCGAGAAGGCTCTTCACGCACAGCTCCATGGACTTCTGGTCGGTGACATCCAGCGGCAATGGCACCACGCCGTCGGAACGCAGCGGTTCCATAAGCGCCACCCTTCGTGCCGCGGCATAGACGCGGTGTCCCTGACGTGCAAGAGTGCGTGCCGTGTCAAAACCGATACCGCTACTGGCACCTGTGACAAGTATAACAAATTCTTTATTCCCCATAGCGAAACTGTTTTTATAATGTTTAAAGGTATACGAGGTGTGAGGTGTGAGGTGTGAGGTATGAGGTTGGTAAAGTTTATAGGTTAAAGGTTATTGTTTAAAGTTTAAAGAAAATAATTTTCGTCTTCGTTTTCGTCAATAAGAGTTAAGGTTAAAAGAGGGGCAGGATGTCTCTATCCCGCCCCTGTTCTTTCCTTATGTAATATTCTTTTTTATTTCTTTGTGGAGACCACCAGATAGTCAGTGTATTTCCAGAATGCGTTGACATCCTTGATTACGAGGTAGGCCACCTTCTTCGGGTCGTTCTCGTCCATCACGAGTTCATAGGAGCCTTCGGGATGTTTGGAGATAACCTCCACCTTGTACTGGTTGATGGCGATAGTGGTAACCTTGGTACGGTCGATAGTCTTGAAATGACTGACATCCATATTGGAATTGGTGTTCTGTCTCTTGCCGATACCGATGAATCCGCCGCTTTTGTTCACGATACCCAGATTCTTCAGTTCTGTGTAAGTGCCCACGATATAGTAAGCCTTGTTAGCCTCGTTGGCCTGGTAAGCGATGTAGTCATCCTTTTCCTGGTTAGCCTGGGTCAGTTCGGAGACATTAGCCGAGAGCTGGCGTATGGTGGCGCGGCTGATAGTGAGTTCCTGCATCAAGTCGTTAATCTGCTGTTCCTGCTCAGCTACACGGTTGTTGAGACCTTCGATGAATTCCTGCAGCTTGGAGTTTTCCTTGCCGAGGTTGGCGATTTTAGCGTTGAGGGCAGCGATTTTCTCCTTGTTGGTAGCCAACATGCTCTCGATAATAGCCAGCTGGTCTGTAATCTGGCCTTTGACACGGGCGTTCATCTCGGGATTGCTGACCTTGAGAGCGTTCACCTGGCTGTAGCGTGCCGAGATATCCGCGAGATTTGTCTCGATATCGTTGAGGACCTCGAAAAGTGCGTCAATCTCGCTGTCTTTGGCATCCACGATAGCCTGAAGAGAATCAAGTTTCTGCTGTGCGGCGGCTCTTTCAGCCTCGTCGCCCTTGCAAGCGGCAAAGAGCATCGACAAAGCGGCCAATCCTACAAAAAAAAGTTTTTTCATGTTCTTATTCGGATAATATGTTAGACAATAAATTGTTTAAACTGCGTTATCTTTTTGGTAAAACGGACATCGAAAAATATTATTGTTGCTATTTTGAAAAAATATTTTCGTTCTGTCCTTTTCAGAGACAAAAACAGACAATATGACATCCACTGATAAACAGTCAAACATTCTGCTCTGCGAATGGGACACCCCATTCCAGACACCGCCTTTCAAGCAGATTCATGACGAAGACTATATTCCGGCTCTGGAGGCAGCGATACATGAGGCAGAAAGAGGTATTGCCTCTATTGCTTCGCAGGAGTCCGCGCCCACTTTTGAGAACACCATAGAGGCTCTTGAAAAGAATGATGAGAAGATAGACCGTATCAGCAATTTGCTGTTCAACCTCAACGAATGCAACACCAACGAAGAGATGCAGCAGGTGGTCATGACTGCCACTACGGAGCTGACACGCTACAGCAACAACGTTTTTATGGACGAGTCCCTGTACAAAAGGGTGCAATATCTTTACGACCGTCGCAACGAGATGTCTTTCAACAGCGAGCAGCTGCAGGTCCTTGACAACTACCACCTCTCTTTTGTGCGTCATGGTGCCGGACTCGATGAAGAGAGTAAGAAAAAGTTCGCCGACAACGCCGAGAGACTCGCCATCCTCAGCGAGAAATTCAACCAGAATGCCTTGGCCGACACCAACAACTACCTGCTTCACATCACCGACGAGAAAGAGCTCAGCGGATTGCCGCAAAACAATATCGAAGCCGCTGCCGCCGAGGCAGCGTCACGCAAGATGGAGGGTTGGGTGTTCACTCTGGCATTCCCCTCCTATGGTCCTTTCATGCGTCATGCCGACAGCCGCAGTCTCCGCGAAGAGCTCTGGCGTGCCTACAACAGTCGTGGCAACAGGGGTACAGACAACGACAACAACGAAATCATCCGTGAGATTGTCAACCTGCGTCTCTGTCAGGCCAGGCTCACAGGCCATCCCGACTATGCCGACTACCGGCTGAGCAATACCATGGCGCAGACTACCGCAACGGTGAAGCGTTTCTTGGAGGGCTTGCTCGAAGCCTCCTACCCTATAGCCGTGAGGGAAGTCGCCGAACTCGAAGACTACGCACGTAATCTTGGAGCCGAGTTGCCTCTGCAACAATGGGATTTTGCCTACTACAGCGAGAAACTCCGCAAAGAACGCTACGACTTCGACAACGAACTGCTACGGTCCTATTTCCCGATAGAAAAAGTGCGGCAGGGCATCTTTGGGCTGTACAACAGCCTCTATGGGCTCACCTTCACCGAGAACAGCATTATTGAAGTGTACCATCCCGACGTGAAGGTGTATGAAGTCCGTGATGGAGAAAGACTGATGGGTCTGCTGTACCTGGATATGCATCCCCGGCCCAATAAACGCAGCGGAGCCTGGATGACCGATTTCCGCGGACAGAGCAATATTGACGGGCACGAAGTGCGACCGCTCATACAGATAGTGTGCAATTTCACCAAACCTGTCGGAGAGAAGCCCTCCCTGCTGAGTTTCGATGAAGTGAAGACTTTCATGCACGAGTTCGGCCATGCCATGCATGGTATGCTCAGCGACGTTCACTATCCCTCGGTGAGTGGCACATCGGTACGGCATGATTTCGTGGAGATGCCGTCGCAGGTCATGGAGAACTGGTGCTACGAGACCTCCTTCCTCAACACCTTCGCAGAGCACTACCAAAGCGGAGAGCCTATCCCCGAGGACTATATCGAAAAGATTCGTCGATGCCAGCAGTACCATGCAGGCTATCTCTGTCTGCGACAGCTGAACCTCGGCATGACCGACATGGCCTACCACACTATCACAGAGGCCCTTCGTGAAGATACACGTGCCGACCTTTTCGAGCACAAGATAATGAAAGAGCTGCTGCCAGTCAATGAAAGCACCTGCACAAGCACCTCATTCACACATATCTTCTGTGGAGGCTATGCCGCCGGCTACTACGGCTACAAATGGGCCGAAGTACTCGATGCCGACATATTCTCAAAATTCAAGGCCAACGGCATCTTCGACAAAGCCACGGCAACAGCATTCCGCCGGGAGATACTGAGCAAAGGAGGCAGTGAACATCCTGCCGTGTTGTTCCGAAATTTCATGGGTCGGGAGCCCGACAACAAAGCCTTCATGCAACGGTGTGGCTTTACAGTGTAGCAGCGATATCGTCGCGCAGTTCCTCGAAGCGATAGAAACGGTGGCCGCATCTGTCCTTCCAGACCACACTCTGATGTTTAGGGAAAAGTTCCAACAAAGGATGATGGTCACCGAGCAACTCATCGTCGGTGCTCAGGGCGAAATTCAGCGGTGTGTCGTCAGGCCACTCCCCGTTGCAGTTCAACTTGGACTGGTGACGGAACACCTTACTGTCGAAATCGAAATAAACATCGGAGATATCATTCCCGAAGATGCGGTGTATAGTGTTAACGACATCATGTACAGGGTTTATAGCCCATACCGGACCATGGAAGAACGCCGTGGCGCACAAGGTCTGATAGCCGCCGAAACTGCTGCCGACAATCATCTTCACCTCTTCTGACGCCACTGTCTTGCGAATCTGTTCCTGGATTTCCCACGGGGAGCGGTTGTCATAGTCAAAAGTCGGCGACACCACGCGATGCAAGGGGAACATCCTACGCAGCGACTGACCCTTGATGGCATTTCCGTTGGAGCCGTAACCATGGATGTACATTATTGTTGACATATCCTCTTAAGTTTTATGGTGCCCATATCTGACATGAGACTGTATTTATTAAAATAGCCACTGTCAAAATCCATGCCGAAGACCAAAGAATCCCCGGCATGAATCATATATGGCCGATAGTCTATCCGCTGGTATTCGCGATTTCTGTCCGGGAGGTCTTTGGGGTTGACCGGAGCGACATTTTTGTAACGCAGGTTGCGGCGGTCGAATTTCCGACGGCTCATATGTGGTGCCGACACCTCGAAATGGACGTTATAATCATTGCTGTAGAGTGTGAAACGGCCGTTGCTGTCGGTATAGGTGTTCATACCCACCGACCAGTCGTCGTTCCAGCCCCTGACGACGGCCCCCTCCACAGGATTTCCGTTTTGGTCCACAACCCTGCCTGTCACACAGACATTTGTATATGCCAGCATGTTATAGTAGTTCACCGGAAGGCTTTTGATGCTCATGGGACGGTAGTCGTTACAGACATAGGCGACCTCCCTCAGTGCTTTTACGGCAGGTTTCCTATGTCCCGACGTATCACGCAATCCCGTGTACTGGGCTTCGAAGTTGACCCCTTCGGGGCTGTCGCCGAACTCCCACCAGCCATAGCCTATGGCTCCGAGATACTGTGCCCACAGGAATGTATTTCCGAGAAACAACGCCTGCCATTCGTAAGGAATCGAGTCATTATCCGCCGGCAGGCCCGTCTCGCCGATCATCCAGGGCTTGCCGCAGTAATGGCTGTACCACCACATCTCTGACATGACACGCAGCGGATGATAGGTATGCATCTCTATGAAATCCACCGGCAGCATGGAGGGGTCCCATTCAAAGACCTCTATAGGCTCGGCTGTGGCCACGGTGAAGAGCTGGTACGGGGCATATGTCCGTACCCATGTCCGCCACTGTTCCACCACATTCACGGCATCCTCTTTCTCGCGGTCGTGCACAGGGTCGAAATAAAGCGGCTCGTTCATGAAATCATAGGCCCACAAGGCCGGCAAGTCGGCAAGGGCACGCAGCAGTCCCTTGGTATAGCTCTGCCAGTAGGGTTCAAAAGGAGTCTTTATCAACAGCATCACACGCAGACCGGCACTGTCGGCCTTCTGGACCATCCTGCGTGTTGCACGGAACATGGCCGCGGTGTCCATTTCGTCGCTCAGCACATCGAGGCACACACGTACGGCATTGAAGCCCCACGACGCTATGGTGTCGAAATGTTCCTTTACAGAGCCGCGGCGGTAATAACTGACCGGGACGACTTCAAGCGAGTCGCCTACCATACCAATTTCAACCTTATAGTTGAGCATCAAGGGAAACCATGGTTCGCCGTTGACGACAAAGCCACCGTCTTTCAGGGCGACAAAGTCCTTCTTTGTGAATATGTCGTCCGGAGAAGAGTTTATGACACTGTCGCTAATACGGCACAGTGAGATTCTTCCGTTACCTACAACACGCTCAAGACGACCAAAGAGATACTCGGCATCATGAAAGTTAGACCGTATGATACTGTCCTCTATCACAATATGGTCATATTTGAATGTCAGAGCACTCTCCACGAGTCCCTTTTCAATCCACATTACAGAATAGCCCTGACGGCCCATCTTGATGAAAGGAGCATTCTGAGGATAAGCAAACAGCGTCAGAATCTTCTCATCGCGTCCGACACCGACCTCGTCGAGCCACTTGTCGGCACCGTCGAAAGCCAGTCCGCACTGTTGGGCACGGTCGTAGCCTTTCTGACGGTCATGGATATCATGCTTGGCGGCATTATACATACTGCCACATCCGACGACAAGCATCGCGACAGGCAGTATTCTCCACCACCCTCCAAACGACGGCAACTGTCTTACAGACCATAGGAAAACAAGAATGACAGGAACAAAGAGACTATCAAGGAAATAATAGTCATGGTCACAGAACTGACGCATCATAGCGACAAAGAAAAGCAGTGCCCCGAACAGGTAAACCACCAACAACCAGCACAACGTAACTCCCCTGGGACGCTTGTGATTCACTATCATGAAATACAAAGCCGCAATCATTGCCGCAGCCACTGTCCAATGCTGCAGCCTGGAGAAATAGCGATATTTCCAACGCTCAGAGATGACATCGAATATCCGTTCCACATCGCTCCATCCTTTCGGGAACTGCAGACTGTTGAGGAACATCGACCCGTTTGCAGCCCTCAGATGAGCGTTCCAAAGCATATACCCCACAATCATTATCGCCGACAGGACCACAGGTGTCACGAACCGTGAAAACCGACATGGTCGGTCCTGTTTCCTGTATTCACTGAAACACCTCAGTGCCTCAAAGCAGCAGAGAGCCACGAGTGGCACGGCCTGAGAGGTACGCATCAATGTCGCCACAGTAAGGAACAACAACGACAACGGCCAGAACAGGCGTCTTCCCTCCTGATAATAGACTGTATAAGCCCACAACCCCATGAATACAAAGGCAATGGCAGGGACTGAAGGCAGGAAACTGTCGGAATAATACACCCATAACGGTGACGTAAGGGCGATGACTGTCACGGCAAGCGACTTCACATAATTGTCCGTCACCCTGCGACAGAACAAAAAAAGGAACCATATACCGACGAGACCCACCACGAGAGTCCACAAACGGAACACCCATGGAGCCGAAGTCCCACAGAGGTGCATCAGAAACGCTGCTACATAAGGATGTATGGGAAAGTCCACGGAGGTGACAGCGGTGCCGTCATCAAGCATCCAGTTGCCTGGAAATTGCTTGTTCATCACCAGAGTCTCAGGATGAAAGAAGTCAAACCCGTTGTTCTGGAAACCTACAGCGATGGAGTACCAGTCAGCCTGCGACCATGCATGAATGTAGGCAGGGAAACTGTTTAATGAGGGCCACGCCGAGACAAAACCGATTGAAACAATGACAAACGCCGCCACGACAGAGCCAATCCACCGAGGCATGCCTTCCGTCTTAGTGTGGAAGATTTTGCGATATCTGTTTCTCCTTTTCATCTCTTTCTATAAGTGATTTACAGCATCTTCAGCCTAAAAATCAAATTCAAGACACTCTGCAAAAATACACCATTTTTTAGATAGTAAAGGTTAAAGTTTTGAGGTATGAGGTATGATGTAAGATGTATGAGGTATGAGGTGTGAGGTTTTTTAATGTTGAGGAGAAAAAAAGTTTTCGTTTTCGTTTTAAATAGTTATCTTTACTGCACCACAAGTTTTTTGCTCACGAAGCCTTGGCTGGTGTGTATCATCACTATGTACACTCCCGGATTCAGAGCCGATATGTCGAGTATGGCGGCGAGACCCTGCAGGGGCTGTTCCATGACGCATTCGCCGTGCATGCCGTAGAGCGTCACCCCTGAGAGGGAGAAGGAGGAGCACACCGTCACCTGCCCCGTCGCAGGGTTCGGCATCAGATAGGTGAATCTCTCCAGTGGCGACATCACCGCCGTGGTGTCGCCCCCGGTGGTGTCGATGTCCGTGGTGTCGGGCGGAGTGTCGCAGATAAAGATGCTTATGCTGTCGCTCCAGTCGCTGTAGAGGGTGGATGAGCGTTCACAGACAGCGCGGACGTAGGCCACGTAGTGTGTGCAGCTGTCCAGC
>JAGADZ010000069.1 GCA_017613375.1 Bacteroidales bacterium
CAGAGCGGCACCGACTTTCTCATCGTCGTTGCTGTTGGCGGCCTTCACGGCGACAGTGTAGATAGGTGTCGGGAAAGTGATTTCCTCAACAGCGTCGTCGGTGTTCTTTGCGGTAGTGAGAGTATGGTTGATTTTTACATCTTTCAGTTTGATGGTGCAGATGATGTCGCCTGCACAGGCTTTCTCTACACGCTGACGGTCTTTGCCGCTGCATACGAGTACCTGGCTGACGCGCTCCTTGCTCTGGTTGCAAGCGTTGATGACATCCTGGCTTTCGGCGAGTTCACCGTCGTAGATACGCAGATAGGTGATTTCACCGAGGTTCTTATCCTTGGCACTCTTGAAAGCAAAGGCAACGGTGGGGTTGGCATTGTCGTTCTTGAGTTCTTTGCCACCCTTGGTCTTTTTGCAGTTGGCAACCTCGTTGGGAGCAGGAACATTCTGACCGATGAATTCGAGCAGACGGGCGACACCCATATTCTCCTTGGCACTGGTGCAGAGGATGGGGAAGAGGTCGCGCTTGTCGATGGCGAGTTTCAAGGCTTTGGTGAGCTCTTCAGCGGTAAGGTCACCGTTCTCGAAGTATTTCTCCATCAGTTCGTCGTCAGCGGCAGCGGCTTCTTCGACGAGAGCCATTCTGATTTCCTCGGCACGGCCTGCGAATTCTGCGGGAATGTCGGAGGTTTCCATCTTGTCACCCTTGAAGGTCAAGAGTTTGTTGGCGACGATGTCGACTACTTGGTTGAAGCCCAGACCTTGGTTGACAGGGAACTGCAATACGGTACACTTCTGGCCGAAGAAATCTTTCAACTGGGCAACACTCTCGTCGAAATTGGCTTTTTCAGCGTCGAGATGGTTCACGACGAAGATCATGGGGGTGTTCAGCTTGTTGGCATAGCGGTTGGCAATCTCGGTGCCCACCTCGACGCCGCTCTGTGCGTTGACCACCACGACGGCAGCCTCAACCACGTTTAAAGCGGAATCCAATTCGCCCTGGAAATCGGCGAAACCGGGGATATCAAGGATGTTTACTTTCTTTCCGCCGAATTCGGTGTACATCAGTGTTGCTTCAACGGAATATTTGCGGTCAAGTTCGATGTCACGGTAGTCGCTGATGGTGTTTTTGCCATCCACGGTGCCGCGGCGGTTAATGAGGCCGCCATTGAAAGCCATGGCTTCAGCCAACGTTGTTTTGCCCGACTTTGCACCACCAACTAAGGCGATGTTGCGGATTTCAGAGGTCTGGTAAATCTTCATGTTTTATCTATTTTTATTATTTGATTCTATTAGTGTATTTTATTATAAACCATATTATTGCAATGAAAAATATGGCAAAAAAACCTATGATTGGGAATGGCAAAGATACAAAAAAAAATAAAACAAACTCTATGTGAGTAAATAATATTTTTATATTGGTATTCCGGGACTTCGTAGAAAAGCTTTTTTTTTGCCATAATTGAAGAAAAAATTTTGTCAGTCAACCTTTTTGTGTAAATTTGCACTCTGAATTAGGACTATTGATTGTTTAATAATAGTTATAACTTTTTATAAAACAGGATACTATATGGTGTTTTGTATTCTGTGATTGGGACAGTCCTGTCGGGGTTTGAAGGGGGAATGCAAACATTCTGTATGGATTATAAGATAAAACAACATTTTGTAGGATGAGGAAAGAACTACTTTTTGTGTTGTTGATGGTATTGATGTCGTCAATTGTCGGGCAGAACAGGATTGTTATCAACAAACCCGCCTTGACGCTTTATGTTATCACGGCGAGTAACGACACTGTCTATACCACTCAAGTCGGCATAGGCCGCAACTATGGCAACAAACGCAAAGAGGGTGACGCCCGTACTCCTGAGGGAACTTTCGTCGTCAACCATATCGTCAAAGTCAATCCGGCGGCTTTCAATCCAAACCCGTTCGGCCCATATTTCATACATGTAGATATTCCGGGGGTCTTTGGCATAGGCATTCACGGCAACAATAACGAGGCTTCCATAGGCACACGCTGCTCTGGAGGATGTATTCGTTTGCACAACAAGGATATAGTCAACGTTGTCAAGTTGGTCAAGGCTGGTGATATGGTCATTATTTTGCCTGACACGGCAGGAGGTATAGTCCCTTATAAACCTTCGCCTATGCCGCTCAATGGCGATGACTATGACGACTGTATATGGCAGAACTCACGTAGAGAGATAGAAAACAGTATTTCTTCACTTTATGAGGTGAGGATGCCTCAGGCATATATGCGAAAGATGAACATGGTTGACACTTGTGTCGTTGAGTAGCTCGCAAACTCGATTTTTTTTGTATTTTTGCACTTTCATCGATGGTCTGAACTATCGGACATTATCTTTATTATATTGTTGAAATATAGCCGAATAAAAGAATGGGAGTTATCGCAAGACAGAGTATAAAAGGAGCGTTGGCCAACTATCTTGGTGTGGCAATTGGGTTTGTCACGACATTCTTTGTGCTCACTGATTGCCTCTCTCAGGAGGAAATTGGCCTTACGCGTGTCATGGTTGATGCAGCAATGTTATTCTCATGTCTCGCACAACTCGGCACCAATGCATCGATAATCCGATTCTTCCCGTTTTTTAAGTCCGACGACGGCAAGAATCATGGTATTTTCGGCTGGTCGGTGCTTATTCCTTTTGTGGGATTCTCTATCTTTGCGCTGTGTTTCCTTATTTTCAAAGACAGGATAGTTGATGTCTATTCTCAGAAATCGCCTCTTATAGCTGATTACTGCTACCTGTTGCTGCCACTCACATTCTTTGCGTTGTACCTTACCGTGTTCGAGACCAATGCCAGTGTCCTGCTGCATATTTCTGTTCCTAAACTGGTGCGTGAGGTGGGTATCCGCGTATTCAATCTGGTTTGTTATCTCCTTTACGGACATGGGGTGATATCGCTCGACCTGTTTGTCATCCTGTTCTGTGCGTCGTATGGTGTAGCTATGCTGCTCAACTTTTTCTATCTTCTGACTCTGGGCAAGATATCGTTCCGTATAGACTGGCGTTTCATCAACCGTGACAGGATGAAGGAGATAGTCCGCTACACGCTGTTTATGACGGCTACAGTCCTGGCGGGCAACATCCCTTTGATTAATTCTTTGTTCCTCGGCGCCAAGACAGGATTGGCACTGACAGGTGTCTATACGATAGCGTTTTATATAGCCAATATTGTGGAAGTGCCATACCGCTCTCTCGGTGCCATATCAAGGCCTTTGATATCGCAGGCGGTACGTGACAACAGTTGGGGTGAAGTCAACAGGCTTGGTCGGCAGGTGTCGTTGCACCAGTTCCTTGTCAGTTCGTTGATATTCTTCTTTATTTGGATAAACCTCAAGCCTCTGTTTGCTGTGATACCTCATGGCAGTGAGTATGTCGACGGTATGTACGTGGTGTTTTTCCTCGGACTTGCCAAGATAATAAACTCGTCGCTCTCAATAGGTACAGACATTCTGAATTATTCGCGGCATTATCCGTTCTCGTTAATCTTTATCATTGCCTTGGTGTACTCATCAATCAAGCTCAATAACGAACTGATAAATATATGGGGCATTAATGGCTCTGCATGTGCGACGCTGTTTTCGTATGTGCTCTATTTCATATTATTGTTGCTGTTTTTAGGTCTTAAGATGAAGGTTAATGTCTTTTGCGGGAAGCATCTCGTGGTACTTGGCATGATAGCAGTCCTCTTTGGTCTCAACTATCTCTGGACATTGGTGATTACACCGCTGTTTGCATCATTGAAGCCCATGGCTGCGATGATGGCAGACGCTCTGCTTCAGACTTCCGTGCTTGTGGCTTTCACGATAGTGATGTTATATAAGCTGCATATTTCCAAAGATATTGATTTAGCTATCGCTAAATGTTTTAAATTGAAGAATAAAGTGGAACAATAAAACTGACAGATTATTCGTTTCACAGAATAATATTAAGAGAAATCATTACTATACAATGTTAGATAAATTAGAAGCTATATACGCTCGTTATCAGGAGATTGAACAACAAATGAACGACCCGCAGGTCACTGCGGACATGAAACGCTACGTCAAACTGTCAAAAGACTACAAGGACTTGCAGCCCGTGGTGAAGGCCTATCACGAATACAAAGCCCTACTTGATACCATCGCCGAGTGCAAAGACTTGTTGGAGAATGAGAAAGACCCTGAATTACGTGAGATGGCCAAGGAAGAACTCACTGCTGGCACCGAGCGTCGCGAGAAGATGGAGGATGAGATACGCATACTCCTTATCCCTGCCGACCCGCAGGACTCGAAGAATGCTGTGGTGGAGATTCGTGGCGGTACGGGTGGCGACGAGGCATGCATCTTCGCTGGAGACCTTTTCCGTATGTATACCCGTTTCTGCGAGAAGAAGCATTGGAAAGTGGAGGTTACCGACTTTAACGAAGGCACTGCAGGAGGCTACAAGGACATCACCTTCACTGTCACAGGCGAAGGTGTCTATGGTCTCTTGAAATACGAGTCAGGAGTACACCGCGTGCAACGTGTCCCTGCTACAGAGACTCAAGGTCGTGTCCATACATCGGCAGCCGGCGTTGTCGTACTCCCTGAGGCAGAAGAGTTCGACGTTGAGTTGAATATGAGTGACGTGCGTATCGATACCTTCTGTGCCTCCGGCCCTGGCGGACAGTGCGTTAACACTACATACTCGGCTGTCCGACTGACACATATCCCTACAGGTATCGTCGTCTCTATGCAGGATCAGAAATCCCAAATCAAGAACAAGGAGAAAGCAATCTCCATCCTTCGTACTCGTCTGTATGAACGTGAATACAACAAGTACATGGAAGAACTCTCCTCCAAGCGTAAGACCATGGTGGCTACAGGCGACCGTAGCGAGAAGGTGCGTACCTACAACTACCCTCAGAGCCGTGTTACCGACCATCGTATTGGATGGTCCATGCACAATTTGCCCGATTTCATGGATGGCAACATAGAGGACTGCATAGAGGCTCTTCAGCTCGCTGAAAATGCTGAGAAGCTGAAAGCTTCTGTGGGCTGATAGTATTCCGTAAAAAACTGTATAAATGGAATCTGCAATATCGAAGAATGAAAAACTGTTCTTGAGTTTTGCTTTCATCTTGACAGCGATTCTCAGCCTGCTTCCGTTCTTCCATATTGGTTTCACCACAAGCGACGACGTGCAGTATTATGTCACTGCTCATCGCTCGTGGGATTATTGGATAATGGACCATAAGGCCTATGCCCAAGGGCAGGGTCGGTTTTATTTCCTTGTCACAAAGTTTTTCTACTATGTCCCATATCTGTGCGGCAGCTTTTTGAATATCAAGATTGTGCAATACGTATCCCTGCTTGCATGCTATTGCTTGTTCTCTTATATCGTCTACCGTATTTTTCGTAGCAAGTGGTTGGCGGCAATGACTTTGCTGTTCCTTGTCTTCGACACCGCGGTGACGGCAATGGGGTACTTCATTGCGATAACTGCCTATCCGTTCTTTTTCTCTTTCAGTTTCTTGCTCTTTTTGACAGGGGTGTTGACGTTCATAAACTATTATGAACGAGGAGGCAAATGGAGACCGATATTGGCAGCGGTATTGTTTCTCTTGTCGGCACTATTCTATGAGAACTACCTTGTTTTCATATTGTTGGTAGGCATATATATCTTTGTGCGTCATTGGAGACACGATGGTTTCGTGGCTTTATGGAAAAACCGAGGCTTTTACTGTGAGACGTTGCCCGTGGTGGTCGCTATGATAGTATATGTGTGCTGTTATGTAGGTTACCGCAGTTGGGTGGCTGCCACAGTGCCAGAGGCGGCTTTCTATAGCGGCGCCGCTATATCATCGGAAGGGTTCAGCCTGAGAAATTTTTTCAGAATAATACAGAGATGTACCTTCATTACACTGCCTGGACAGCCCTATTTCTATGCCAAGACCTATGTTGAAGAGAACTCATTGCTACTCGGAGGTCACAGAAACAATCCGTTGTATGTTCTTACTCATGCTTCTGCCATTGTCGTTGTCAATGCCCTGCTTCAGACTTTCATTTTGTGGGTCTTGACACGCAGGCGTTGGTTCGACAAGATTGCCTGGAGGAGGATAGGCATTGGTGTCGCATTGTCTCTCGTTTTTGCTTTCAGTGCCAATGCACTTATTGCCCTCACGCCCAAGTACAACCAGGACTGGGCATCATGGCTCAAGGGGTATGTGACATCATTTTATTGCTATTTTGGAATGATGCTTGCCTTTGTGTTGATAGTTGTTGCCACACTGAAGCTATGCCATAAACGTGGAGCAAATTCTGTTATTCGAGTATTGTGGTGTGTGCTGTTTTTCTTTTTTGCCGTGTTGACGGGTTACAGCAATGAACATCTCAGCCGTGAATGGCAGAAGAGCCAGAATCGTTTCAGCATTTTGGATTTCATGGGCAAAGAGGGCTATTTCGACAGCCTGCAGGATGGCGCCATTCTGTATACAGAAGAGTTGCACAAAACTTCCAAGACAGGCTACTCAATATGTATAGGAACGGAGGATATCTGCAATTATATTGATATCCTAACTTCGAATCAGTTCAAGGAGGCTCAAGACATCAGCAGCCTTTGTTCTTATCTCAACGAAAATCCCGATGCTGCAGTATACTATATCCATGCCTGTGAGACCAAGAAAGCTGCGGAACTTCTGGTCGCCGTGTCGCCTGTGACATGTACTCGCAGTGAGGATACAATAGTTTTCCATGCGGCCAAATCCGACCTGTTTTATCTGTCGCCGACAAAGGACTATACTGTCATTTATAAGGATGGGGAACTGTTGAAATCTATGGAGGTTCGGGAACCTGGACGCCATACCAAAGTGTCGCGTTACACAATTTCAGGCGACAGTCTCGATCCCTCAGGCATTATTATTAGTAATATGCCGTTCACAAGGGAACGTCTGGATTACTAAAAAGCATATTGTACAGTATTGTCTTTTCCTCTGGAACCCACCCCATTATAGTATCATCCCTGATGCGATGAGGAGATGTGAACCACTGTCGCTGGTGCGGCAGTCGTAGATTGAGGCGTATTGGCCGGAGGCTATGCCTTGTATCTTTGTGTCACTGCTGAGGTGGTAGATACTGCCGTAAACAGGGTCGGAGATTCGAGTGAGGCGGCCATGGGCGAATTCGGGTGTGTGGCGGATTTTGAATAAGACGTCTATACTCCAGTCGTCGGCAGGACTGCCTTCGGCGGGAGTATTCCATATGTCTGCACTGAGGTAATGGAATCCCAATAGGTTGATTTCTTTGCCGT
Organism: Bacteroidales bacterium; assembly: GCA_017613375.1. Taxonomy (GTDB): domain Bacteria; phylum Bacteroidota; class Bacteroidia; order Bacteroidales; family P3; genus Colimorpha. The sequence goes on from JAGADZ010000069.1 coordinate 7,290, forward strand.
ATTGTGCCTCTGGGGTATATCCTTGGCTTACATATAGTACATTCTCCTCAATATCTTTCTTCACCACAAACCAGGGTCCCCCACTTAGAAAGAGTCCTTTGCGTTGTCCAATGGTGTGGAACCAGTAGCCTTTGTGTGTTCCGAGGATTTTCCCTGTCTCAAGTTCGACAATCTTGCCCTCTTTCTCGCCGAGATAGCGACGGATGAAATCGTTGTAGTTTATCTTGCCGAGGAAACAGATGCCTTGGCTGTCCTTGCGGTCGGCAGAGGGAAGCTTGGCACGGTGTGCTATCTCACGGACTTCGCTCTTCATCAGATGTCCGATAGGGAACATCGCCTTTTGAATTTGCGGATAAGTGAGTTGGGTGAGGAAATCGGTCTGGTCTTTCAACGGGTCTTTTGCCGTCGCAAGAAAGGTGTATTTTGAATTCTGTATTTTGAATTCTGAATTATGAACGGTTAGTTGTGTGGTTTGAGCATAGTGTCCAGTAGCTATACGGTCATAGTCTTTGCCACAGCGTTGCTCGAAGGCACCGAACTTTATCATGCGGTTGCACATCACGTCGGGATTAGGCGTCAGCCCTTTCTTGACAGACTCTATGGTATAGCTTACCACGTTGTCCCAGTATTCTTTGTGTAGATTGACTTCCTCGAAGCGGCAGCCGTATTTTTTGGCTATATATGTGGTGATTTCGATATCCTCCTCGGCTGGGCAGTCGATATAGCCATCTTCAGCCTCCATGCCGATACGGATATAGAAGATATCAGGGTTATAGCCCTGCTCTTTAAGCAGATGTATTACAACCGAGCTGTCGACTCCTCCCGATACCAGTGCCGCAATGTTCATCTATGTCTCTCGTTTTCAGTTCTCCGTTTTCGGTTTTCCGTTCTCCGTATCTTCCTCAGGTAGGCGTATGCTTTTGAAGCGACGTTGGCGCTGCTGCCAGCGTTCGCGTGCATACTGCTGCATATCTGTCACCTCGTCGTTCTCGTCGATGATTTCCAATCCGAAAATAGTCTCAATGATATCCTCAAGTGTCAGGATGCCTTGAAATCCGCCGTATTCATCGATAATAATGGCGATTTGCTCTTTGTGCTTGAGGAGGGAATCCCATATCTCGCTGACCGACTGCTCTTCGTTGAAAAGAGGAATATCTCTCTTGATGTCTCTAAGTTTCTTGTTGAATTTGTCTTCGGCAAGATCTTCGAGGGCATCGCTGCGTAAGATATATCCAGTGATATATTCAGGATCGTCAGCATAGACTGGGATACGGCTGAAATGACTGAATTCCTCCTCTTTGTAGAATTCCTTCAGTGTCATGGATTCCGGTGCCACTGCAGCGACGCTGCGCGGTGTCATCACGTCGTAGGCTTTCACATCGTCCAGCTTTATTACGTTCTGGATAATCTTGTTCTCATCCTCGTCAAGGACACCCTCGTCCTCTCCGACATCCGCCATTGCTGCCACTTCTTCACGGCTGACAATGGTCTCGTCTTCTCCATGTTTTGAGAACAGTTTTGTGAGCAGTCCGATGAGCAGCACAAGAGGGTACATGATAATAATCAGTATTCGTATGGTCTTGGCGGTGAATCCCATCAGCCGTTTCCAGTAGGTTGTCCCTATTGTTTTGGGAATTATCTCTGAGAAGACAAGTATCAGTATTGTAGTGATGGCCGAGACCAGACCGAACCAATGGCTTCCGAATGCATCGGTTACTTGGGCACCGACTCCGGCGGCACCGATGGTGTTGGCTATTGTGTTCAGCGACAGTATCGCTGCGATTGGTTTTCCGTTGTCAGTCTTGTATTCTTTGAACCGTTTGGCTGGCTTATATCCTGCATCTTCCTTCATCGAGATGAAGGAAAGAGGTGTCGACATAAGTACGGATTCCAGAATGGAGCATAGAAACGAGATGCTCATGGCTCCAAACAGAAACAACAGTAACAGTGTGAAAGGTGACATAATTTGTTCAGTTTCAAAAATAATATAACGTTATTCTTTTTTTTATATTGTTATTCTTCTTTTATTTTAGTCTCGTGAGGAGGAGTCTTTGGTTCTTTTCGTAGGGCGATAATAATAACAGCACTGAATATTAGGGCAATACCTACTGCGAGACGACTTGTAAACGGTTCTCCGAAGAGGAATATGCCTATTATCACGGCTGTCAGTGGCTCCAGTGCACCCAATATTGCCGTTGGTGTGGAGCCGATATATTTTGCCGAGTAGACCATCATGACGAGTGCAAGAATTGCGGGTACAATGGCAAGCCACCCAACAAAGAACCAACTGCTTGCATGTGCCGGCAGTTGTATCGGCTGTCCTAAGCAGAAAGAATAAACCAAATTTCCGAGTACGCAATAGATTAACACGTAGAAGTTTATCTTGAACGACGACATATTGAGCTCGGCTCTGTTCATAACGATGATATACAGAGAATATGTCAGTGCCGAAATCAGCACAAGTACAGTGCCCAATGACGAGAGTGTCTCATTGCCGCCCGTCCAGTACAGAAGAAGGACTCCCACAAATGAAAGGACTATGGCCGATACGGTTGAAAATGTCAGTCTCTCTTTGAAGAAAACGGTCATTATTGCTGCGGTGAGCACAGGATAAACAAACAGTATTGTTGATGCCACACCTGTCGCCATCATTTTGAAACTGAAATAAAGAGTCAGGGACGAAGCCATGAATAAAAGTCCCAACGCGGACAGCACTTTGAACTCTCGCAGGTTGATCCTGATTTCCTCTTTCCGCAAGCACATAACAACAGCTATTATTGCCCAGGCAATGCTGAAACGCCAGAACAGAACGCTACTGGGAGTCATCCCCTCTTTGTAGAGCTGTGCCCCTATAGGATTCGTTCCGTAACAAATAGCGGCACCTATGCCGCATAAGGTGCCGAAAAAACGTTTGTTTTCGAGGACAGCACCTCTCTCCTGATGGTTTTTATTGCCAGACACGTTATGATTTGTTTGTATATAGCTGTTTTTTAGTTTTTTGGATAATCTTCCGTTGTTTTTAACGTGTGCAAAAGTACGAAGAAAATGAAAAATGCAAAAGGGATGCTGTGCGGCATCCCTTTTAATATATGTGTTTCAAAGATGTATTTCAATCGGGAAGGTCCTCGAGATAGCTTATGCCTCGTGTCATTTTGCCGTTGGCGTCAATGGTCATGCGGGTGGCATCTTTTACAGTTGAATGCATTGTCTCAATTATTGGCTCTCCTGTCAACTGTTCTGTGGTAAGACTCTCCACCATCCTCGGACCATCGGGGTTGTTGTGGAGCAGTTCGTTCATACGACGAATGCGTTCTGCGCGTGACATCACTTTTGACTCCTCGATGAGCTGATTGGGAGTGAAAGCCTGTTCAATCTTTTGTGAAATGCGTGCTTCTGTAGCAATGGCAGGCTCTATAGTGGCTTTTGTCTCGGCATATGCATCAGTCCTCTCGACTTTAAATAGAGGTTCCTGTCTTTCTATGCTCTGCTGTGGGGCTTGGACGGTTGCCACATTGGTGGGTTTGATCTTGATATCGTTGAGATAATTGCGCGACTCCACCGGAGCTTCTTCCACAGTGTCGACAACGGCCTCCAGCTCTTCTGTTTCTTCTTCAACCAGATCGCCTAAATCCCAAACGGTTTTTACTTGGCGGTCACGGTTGTCCATGTCAAAAGGGCTGGCGGGACGATTTTCAGATGATGTCTCTTCCGCTGCATTGATGTGAATGATGCGAGGTTCTGTAGTGTCTATAGGCTCTTCAATAAGAGTCTTTTCCTCTTCATTGGCGGTTTCGGCGACAGCCTCTGTGGCGACAATCTCTTTTTTCTCTTCGAGAACCCATGTCTGCGGACCGGGTTTCTGCTCGAAGCCTGTGGCAATGAAGGTAATCTTAAGTTCGTCGTTGAGGGATTCATCGTCGCCAGCACCCCAAATCACGTTTGTGTCGTTGCTGCCAGTAAGCTCTGTCAGGTAGTCGGTGATTTCACCGAGTTCGTCCATGGTGATTTGGTTCTTCGGTGAGAAGGAGAAGTTCAGCAGAATATTCTTTGCTCCGCGGATATCGTTGTCGTCAAGTAGCACAGAAGTGGTGGCGGCTTCGATGGCCTCTTTGGCGCGGTTCTCTCCGCGGCCGATGCCTGAACCCATAAGGGCTGTTCCGCTCTTTTCCATGACGGTGTTAACATCGCGGAAGTCGGTATTGACATATGCCGAAACGGTGATGATTTCTGCTATGCCCTTGGCAGCGGTAAGCAACACGTCATCAGCCTGGCTGAAGGCTTGTGTCAGCGGCATATTGCCGAGATGACGCAGTTTGTCGTTGTTGATGATAAGGATTGCGTCGACATGTTTGCGAAGTTCTTCGATACCTGCGAGAGCCTGCTCTTTACGTTTCTTGCCCTCGAAAGAGAAAGGCATTGTGACAATTGCCACAACAAGGATGTGTGGAACTTCTTCGTCGTTCAATTCAATGCTTTTGGCAATCTCTGCGATGACAGGAGCTGCACCCGTTCCGGTGCCGCCGCCCATACCGGCGGTGATGAAGAGCATCTGAGTGTCGTCGGATATGGCTTCACGTATTTCGTCTTTGTGTTCCAAAGCCAGTTTGCGTGCCCTTTCAGGAATGTTGCCGGCTCCAAGTTTTCCAAGCTCTATCTTGTAAGGCACAGGGCTTGCATTCAGTGCTTTTGCATCAGTGTTGCAGACGATGAAATCCACTCCGTGAATTCCTTCGCGGAACATGTGGTTCACAGCGTTTCCGCCGCCACCGCCAACACCGATGACTTTAATTTTTGCAGGTTGCTCTTGAACCGTCTCAAAAGAAATCATCGGGTTGACTTGAGGATTTCCCATCGTCTCAAAATTGATATTATTGTCCATTATCATTGAATTTGTGCTGTCTTCCATTGCCTTATTTCTATGCAGATTGTTGATTATGTTTTAATTAAACAGTTTGAACCTGTGTATAAAATATGTGTAAAATTACGAATTTCATTCGGAATGGCTAAGCCTGTCCATTAATTGTTATTAACATATTTATAAACCGTTTGTCTACAGGTCTATCTCATCTTTGCCTTCATTACGTATGTTGCCGTCGTTGAACACTTTATTGAAGTATTCCTCTATCGCCGATGTAAAATTGGCGCCAAAGCCTCTTTTCTTTTTGCTCTCTTTTTTGTTCTTTGGCTTTTTCACTTCCTGTTTTGTCTCAACAGTCTCTTCTTCGGCCTCCACTTCATCTATCTTGGCGTTGTTTTCAGGCATGTCTGGCAATACGTCGAAGATGAAGTCTGCAGGCTGCTTTTCGTTTGCCGGTTCTTCGATGTCTGCTTCTTCATTTTTTATGAAACCATTCTCTTCTTCACGACGACGGGCTTCCTCACTTTTCTCAATTCCGTAGAGAACAAGACCTATGCCTGTAGCATACATCGTGTTGATAATCTCTTTGTCGGTTCCTTTTTCGAGGTGCTCGTCAGGAAGTCCAATACGTGTGTCTATTCCAGTAATGTACTCTGTAAGTTCTTTTATATGACGTAGTTGTGCACCGCCACCTGTCAATACGATTCCAGCAATCAGGTGTTTGTCGAGGTGTGATTTCTTGATTTCGTAGTCAACCTGCTCGAGTATGGTCTCTGTGCGTGCCTTGATGATTCCAGCTAGAGTTTTCATGCTTATCTCGCGAGGCGGTTGGCTGCGGATGCCAGGTATTGAGATTACGTCGTTTTCATTTACGTTCTGTGGTAGGCATGAGCCGAAACGTGTTTTGAGGGTCTCTGCTTGATTCTTCAGAATCTTGCATCCTTCCTTGATATCGAAAGTTATTGCGTTGCCTGCGAGGGGCAGGACAGAGGTGTGGCGGATAATGCTGTCGTGGAAAATGGCTATATCTGTTGTGCCGCCGCCTATGTCTACGAGTGCTACGCCTGCATCGCGGTCATTGTCGTCGAGGACAGCCAATGCTGATGCAATGGGTTCAAGAACGACGCCTTTGATTTTCAGGCCTGCACGTTCTACGCTGTCACTAATATTCAACAGATTCAGTGTGTTGCCAGTCACAATATGGAAATTGGCTTTCAGCTGTTTTCCGGCGACACCAACAGGGCCGACCTCGGAGCTGATATCCTCACCGTCAACGGCGAACGATTGGGGGAATACATGGATGATGTCTTCTCCTGGGCCGAGAGCGATGTTGTGTTGCTGTTCTATGAGCTGGTCGACATCTTCCTGTTCGATGATTTTGTGCTCTGGGGGAATCATAATGCTACCCATGCTCTGGATGCTCTTGATGTGCTGTCCTGCTATGCCGACATACACTTCGCTAACCGACACGCCTGCCTGTTCTGAGGCAGTCTCCACGGCTTTCATAATGGATTCCGACGTGCTCTTAATGTTTTTTACCACGCCACGTTCCACGCCTTTCGATTGTGTTTTTCCGTATCCGAGAATGCACACTTTCCCGTTTTCACCGCGTTTCCCAATGAAACATGCGATTTTGGTGGTTCCGATGTCAAGGCCTACAATGATGTCTTTTTCCGTGTTCATAATTTTATATTTAAATTGTTTATATTTCTAAACTGTTGATATAATGATGTGATAATATGATTTCTCTATTCTTTACGGGTGCATACAACTTGTCCGTCGTATTTCAGACTGATGGCTCTGTATGCGTCCCAGCCTACTTGGTTGATTCCCTGGTCGAAGAAGACCCACAGGTTTCTGAATTTGGTATCCAGTCTGGAAGTGTCACCTACCTCTATCGTCAGCGAGCTTAACTTCGGCACAACACAAAGGTCTCCTTCCGGCGACAAATAGACCTGGTCAAAGATATCGCCGTATTGAGGATTGTCGTATAGAAATGCTGCTAATTTCCAGATTTTCAACAATCCTTCGGGTTGCCTGTGGATTGAAGTGTCGGCAAGTCTAATTTTTGTAGGATCTTTCAACAGGGGTTCCTGTTTCTCACTGTTGCCAACCAGTATGTGACAGTAGTGTTTGGCTGATATGGGCATGAAGGTTCCTTGTCTCGAGAGGTAATATTCGTTGCCCTGATAGAATACCCTTACCACGGGCTGTCTCTGGGTTACTTCTACCCGCACTTTGCCTCCGGTGGTGACACTGACGTCCGATTTAAGGACATAGGGATTTTTGTTTACTATCGCTTCGATTTGTTTCTCATTGATGTCAGCAATGTCTTTTGTGGTCAGATTGGGTATTGCTGCATAAATCAAACTGTCAATCTCGTTTGGAGAAAGAAGGGTGTACTTGCCTCCAATCTCTATTGTCGTCTCCAATCCACGCATTGTCGAATTACGGCGTATGATGTTGAATACCACCACCACCGTTATCAGCAGTGCAATTATGATAATATTTCGGACTCTTGATTTCATTTTGTTCTATGCAACAATGTCTGTCGTATATTATTCGTTTGTTTTTTCTTCTAAGATGTCTTCACGAAGCAGTTTCTCGAGCTTTGGCACCAAACGGTCTATGTCTCCGGCTCCCATTGTCACCACGACATCAGGGCAGAGAGCTTCGACAAGTTCACCTACTTGGCTTGGCATGCACAGATATTTGTTCATGGTGTCAATCTTCTTTAGTATGAGATGAGAGGTGACGCCAGGTATTGGTTTTTCCCTCGCAGGATAGATGGGCATTAGGATTATCTCGTCGAGGGGTTTCAATGCCTCGGCGAACTCATCGGCAAGGTCTGCCGTTCTTGAGTACAGGTGAGGTTGGAAGATTCCGACGACACGTTTGCCGGGGAAAAGATATTTTATTGATTCAATAGTTGCAGAAATCTCCTTGGGATGGTGGGCGTAGTCGTCAATGTAAACAAGCTCTTTCTCGTTGATTCTAAAATCGAAACGGCGGCGGATGCCCTTGAAAGTCTTCAGTCCATGACGTAACTGGTATTCGTCCATGCCACATTGCAGTGCCACAGCCGAAGCGGCGACGGCATTCTCTACATTGTACAGACATGATTCAGGGAGTTCCATGTCGAACAACACTTTCTCGGGTGTCCTGAGGTCGAAGAACAGGTTACCTTTATAATTCCTGACATTGATTGCGTAGTAATCGGGTTCTATGGAACGTGCAGAGTATGTCATCTGCTTTATCTCCTCACTGATTCTCAGAGGACGGTGGCTGCCTTCCTCATGTTCTTCCTCATGTTCGTGGTGATGCTCCGCGATATCTTCCTTAAGAATCAGAACGCCGTCGGGATTTGTCTGGTTGGCATACTGTTCGAATGCCTGCAACAGTTTTTCGTGAGTGCCGTAAATGTCGAGGTGGTCGGGGTCGGTTGCTGTTATTACTGATATATAAGGGTGCAATTGCAGGAAAGAACGGTCGTATTCGTCTGCCTCAACAACTACGTAGTCACTCTTTGCGTTGAGGACTACATTGCTGTTGAAATTCTTGGATATCCCACCGAGGAAAGCGGAACAGCCACTCTCGCTTTTGCTCAGGAGCCATGCAATCATGGACGAAGTTGTAGTCTTCCCATGTGACCCTGCTACAGCAATGCATTTCTTCCCGCGAGTCAGTTCGCCGAGCACCATCGATCTTTTCTTCATCGGGATACCGCTTTTTTGCAGGTGTTGGAACTCGAGAGTGTCGGTAGGTACGGCAGGTGTGTATATTACAAGGTCTATATTCTTGGGTATCTGAGTCGGGTCGTCGTCATAGTGTACGGCAATACCTTCACTTACAAGTTTTTTTGTCAGTTCGCTCTCAGTATGGTCATAACCGCTGACGGTGTGACCGTTTTGTTTGAAGAAGCGTGCCAACGCACTCATTCCTATGCCTCCTATGCCGAGAAAATAATAATTCATAATCCCTTGCTTGTATTGATTTGGTAAGAATCTATTTTATTAGTTTTTCAACTTCGTCTACTATCTTGTCTGCGGCGTGAGGATATGCCATCTCTTTGATGTTTTTACCCATTTCTTCTTGTCGTTTGCTGTCGTTCAGTAACTCAAAGAGGGTTGGTATTCCTTTTTCCATATTCTCACTGTCGCGTACCATGATGGCGGCACCTTTGGCTTCCAGGGCCATGGCGTTTTTAGTCTGGTGATCCTCGGCTACATTTGGCGACGGCATAAGGATTACAGGCTTTCCGACAAGGCATAGCTCAGAAATTGCTATGGCACCGGCACGTGAAATGATAACATCGGCTACTGTATATGCCATGTCCATTTGCTTGATAAACTTATGCACTTTTACCCATTCTTCCAAACCTTTCTCTTTCACTGCTTTTACAGCTTCGTCGTAATTCCATTTTCCTGTCTGCCAAATGATTTGTACATTGTTTTTCTTGAATTCATCAAGATGGGCTAATATCATTTTGTTTATGGCACCAGCTCCCAGGCTGCCACCAACAGAGAGCACAGTACGCCTGTTGCTGTCAAGCTCGAAGTGTTGCAGACTTTCTTCTCTGCTGACTTGCATCTCTTCGATGACAGACCTTACAGGATTTCCTGTGATCACTATCTTTTCCTTCGGGAAGAAGCGTTCCAAGCCTTCGTAGGCAACACATATTTTTGCAGCGTTCTTGGCAAGCATCTTGTTGGTGAGTCCAGGGAACGAGTTCTGCTCTTGAAGCAGTGTTGTAAAGCCCATCTGAGAAGCTTTTTTAAGAGTCGGTGCACTGGCATATCCGCCAACGCCTATGACTATGTCAGGTTGGAACTCTTTTAGAATCTTTTTTACCATATGTTGGCTTTTCAACAGTTTGAATGGAAGAGCCAGATTCTTAAGACTCAAACTTCTTTGGAGCCCTGCGATAGGGAGCGCTTTTATTTCATATCCCGCTTCTGGTACTTTCTCCATCTCCATCCTGCCTTCAGCACCGACAAACAGTATTTTTGCGTCGGCATGACGCTCTTTTATTGCGTTTGCAATTGCAATTGCAGGGAAAATATGTCCTCCTGTGCCTCCTCCGCTGATGATTGCTTTCATGGTATATGTGCTCTTTGTTTTATTCTATTATGTTGTCAGTATTGGATTCTTGTTCCTCATCGGCAAAAACTTTGCCTTTTAATATGTCGTCATCATCTGACTTGGTGTTCTGTACTTTTGACTCGCTGATTTTTTGTGTATGAGTGCTTTCGACAGGGTGTTTTGTTGCTTTGCCATTGTTGTTTTTGGCTTCGCTAAGATTTACGTCAGCGGCGACAGACTGTATTATTCCTATTGCCAAAGCCATGCATAGATATGATGATCCTCCGGCACTGATAAGAGGAAGAGTCTGGCCTGTTACAGGCATAGCTCCAACCGAAACGGCCATATGTATAGCTGCCTGAAGGAATATCAGAGTTCCAAGTCCTGCCACTGTCAGTTGTCCAAAAGTACCTTTACATTTCCAGGCTATCTTTATACATCGGAAATACAGCATTGCATACAATACGAATATCAGTATTCCCATAATCATACCTCGCTCTTCTATAATAATAGAGTATATCAGGTCATTGTGAGCCTGCGTCATAAGACGGGCTTGGATAGTTGTACCTATTCCGTTACCAAACAGTTTGCCGGATGCCACAGCCATACGTGCCATGTTCTCTTGGCTGACAATGTCGGGATCAGGATGCAGCCAATTGTCTATTCGTGCAGTCCATGTAGTGGAACGTGCCACGATGCTCTTGTCATTGCCAATCTTGGAACCGACAAATATCACTATCAATCCTGCCGCAATTATTGCCAGCAGTGTCTTGCGCCAATAAGAAACATTCACAGGTGCGAAACGCATCATGGCGAAGCACGTGACAAAAACAATCACGGCTGTTGACAGGTTCTCCGGGAAAATAAGTAAAACCACAAACATCATGGTGATGCATATATTCCGGAAAGGTTTCCATTCGGCTATCTCATCCTTGTGTTGAGCCAACAGACGTGCCAGATAGACAACCATACATATCTTGGCAAGCTCCGAGGGTTGGAAACTTCCGATAATAGGGATTCTTAGCCATCGACCCATACCACTTCCGGCGTCTACATTCTGACGCCCTAACAGTAGCACTACAACCAACAGACATATCGATAACACATATCCCCACCATGAGATTTGCGACAATCGGCGGTAATTCATGTTGGCTATGGCGATGACCACAATATATGACAGCGTCACGAAGACCGAATGTTTGAAGAAAGCTCTGAGCGGTGTGGTGTGCGAGTCGCTGATAGCCGAATATCCGATTGAGCTATAAACCCATATCAAGGATATCACCGTCAAGATGACATATATCACCCAGATCGCGGTGTCGCCCTTGAAGGGGCTTAACAGTTTGTGGTTAATATTTGTTTTACCCTTTCCCATCGGGAATTATTATAAATCGTTTACTTCGTGTTTGAAGACGTCACCCTGTTCTTCATACGATACACCGTTCTCGGATGATGGAGAGAAAAGAATCTTCACGTTCTCGATGTTGCTGTAGAATGCCTTGTGGACAGCGTCACCGATAGAACTTGCAGACTCAATTCGCGGAACAATATCACCAAAAACAGTCTTGTAGAGTGTATCGTCGCCGAGGGTGACAATCATCTTTACCTTGTTTTCCACCAGAGATCTGAGTCTGCGGTAGGCTGCAACGGAGTTGGAGCTGTTCGCGGTTGCGTTGGCAATCCATATCACGTCGCCTTCCATGGTCTCGAGGGCATACCATGTCGACATGGTGCTGCGGGATGCAGCATCGTCTACAAACGAGATGCCTTTTATACGAGCCACAAACTCTAGCTTGTGCCGCATTTCGTCTATCAGACTGAAACATTCTTTCAGCTGGGTGTTGCGGAGTTTTTTAAGTTTGGAACTGTCGATGCCTGCCAGTCCGGTGTGGACTCTTTCACGTCCTTGTGTTGCTAAAGTGTTATACATATTTCGAAGATGTTTTTTTCTTTTTAGTAATTGTTATCTCAGTTTCAGTGTCACGATGCTTATTATTGCAAGCAATATTCCTATGATGTAGAACCGTGTGACGATTTTCTCTTCCTTGATACCTTTCTTCTGGTAGTGGTGATGCAGTGGAGCCATTAGGAAGATTCGTCGGCCTTCACCGTATTTTTTACGTGTCCATTTGAAATAGCTTGTCTGCAGTATTACCGAGATGTCCTCAATCAGGAAAATGCCGCACAAGATTGGAATAAGTAATTCTTTTCTTATCAGAAGTGCGAAAACTGCTATGATGCCGCCAATAGGCAGGGAGCCTGTATCGCCCATGAAGATTTCCGCCGGGTGTGTGTTGTACCACAGAAATCCAATGGTAGCTCCTACGAAAGCAGTGATAAACACTGACAACTCTCCAATATTGGGGAGGTACATGATATTTAAATAATTTGCAAATATAATATTACCGGATACCCAAGCAAGGATGGCAAGGGTAGAGCCTATAATGGCCGACGTGCCTGTTGCCAGTCCGTCGATGCCGTCGGTGAGATTGGCGGCATTGGATGTTGCTGTTACGACAAAGATTACTATCAACACATACAACAACCATACCCAGTTCTGAGCCCAGTCTCCCATCCATGTGATAATCTTAGCATAGTCCAACTCGTTGTTCTTCACAAAGGGAATGGTTGTCTTGGTGGATTTAATTGGGTTTTGCGACATTACGTTTTTTGCTTTATCGTAATTGCCTTCCACGTTTATGTTGTGTGTGGCCACATAGGACTCCACGGTCGTTTTTTCCTTTATCGTGATGTCGGGATGATACATGATTAAAAGACCGACGGAAAGTCCCAGGATGACCTGTCCCAGTATTTTGTATTTTCCTGGCATACCTTCCTTGTTGTGGCGGAAAACCTTTATGTAGTCGTCTATAAAACCTATCATGCCGAGCCAGACAGTCGTACCGAGCATGATAAGCACGTAGATGTTGTCCAGTTTCGCGAACAATAATGTTGGGATTACTATGGCGGTAAGTATCAATAGACCTCCCATCGTCGCAGTGCCTTCTTTCTCTTTCTGACCTTCAAGGTTCAAGTCTCTCACGGTCTCTCCAATCTGCTTTCTCTTGAGCCATTTGATGAATGGTTTGCCAAATATCAGCATTATCACCAGCGAGGTGATTACCGACATAGCGGCACGGAACGAGATATACTGGAAGACACCCGCTCCGGGAAGGTTTATTGTCTTGTCAAGCCATGTAAATAGATAGTATAACATATTTGTCTTACTTTATTTCTTTGTCAGTATTTTGTTTAGTTCTTCTGTGTCGTCGAAATGATTTCTCACACCGTTGATTTCCTGGTAAGTCTCATGTCCTTTCCCTGCAACGAGGATGATGTCCCCTTCGTGAGCCATCATTGTTGCTGTTTTTATTGCCTGTCGTCTGTTGCTAATGCGGACAGTCTTTGATTTCTCTTCTTCGCTAAGGCCTTTTTCCATGGCGTCGAGGATGGCTTCAGGGTCTTCTGTCCGGGGATTGTCTGATGTCAAAACAAGATGGTCGCAGCCTTCTGCAGCTATATGTGCCATGACAGGACGTTTCAGCGGGTCACGGTCTCCGCCGCAACCTACCACCACTATTAGGTTCTGAGCCTTTGTCCGCACTTCGTTGATGGTGGCAATGACGTTTTTCAGTGCGTCTGGGGTATGGGCGTAGTCCACTATTGCTGTGATTCCGTTTCCGTGCAGGTATTGGAAACGCCCGGGTGCGGCGTGAAGCTCGCTTATATGTCTTAAAGTGTCTATTTTGTCGTTGCCGCAGAGGATGGAAGTGGCGGCGATAGCTGTGATGTTGTAGGCGTTGAAACGTCCCGGAAGCGGGGTCCAGAATTCAGTGCCGTTCAGCTCTATTTGCTGTCCGTGGATTGTGCTTTCAATTACTTTACTTCGGAAGTCGGCCACGGTGGCGAGGCTGTATGTGTGGATACTTGCCTTGCAGTTCTGTACCATGACCATACCGTTCTTGTCGTCGATGTTCGTAAGTGCGAATGATGTAGACGGGAGACTGTCGAAGAGGGCTTTCTTTGCAGCGATATAATTGGCCATTGTTTTGTGGTAGTCCAAATGGTCATGTGTTATATTGCTGAAAATCGCTCCGTGGAAATGTAGGCCGGCAATACGTTTCTGTACTATTGCATGCGAGCTTACTTCCATGAAACAGTAGTCGCATCCTCTCTTCACCATTTCACTCATCAGACTGTTGAGCGCTATGGCGTCAGGGGTGGTGTGTGTGGCAGGAATTTCTTCTTCGTCAATACGGTTCACGATAGTGGACAACAGTCCTGTATGGTGTCCCATGTTACGGAAGAGACGGTGCAGCAATGTTACAGTTGTGGTTTTTCCATTAGTTCCTGTAATACCGATAAGACGCAGTTTGGATGATGGATTACCGTAGAAATTACTTGCAGCCAAACCGAGTGCTTCGTTGGTGTTGTTCACCTTGATGAAGAGTACGTCAGCGGGCATATCAGATGGGAGCTCCTCGCAGATTATGACCTTTGCGCCTTGTTCGATGCATTGGCCTATGTAATTATGGCCATCGACATGCTCTCCACGTTGAGCCACAAATACGGTACCGTCGACGACTTTGCGAGAGTCGAAGGCTATGTCTCTAACCTCTATCTCGGGCAGTCTGTCTACGGTTTTCCCGTCAATATATGCCTCAAATGCGAATCCTTTTATTATAGTTGTTATATTCATTATATATTGCTTTTCAGATGTAGATGTATTTTCATTCCTTTTGTCAGCGGAGTGCGTGCTTTGGGTTCCTGGGATGCCACCTTGCCGCATCCGTCGAAGGTGACATCGATTCCCATGCTGCGACATAGAAGCAGAGCGTCTTTTATTGTCATGCCGTAGCAGTTGGGCACCATGTTCTGTGGTAAGACGTAATTGATGTAAGCTGCGGGAAGGCCGTTGCTGTCAGAGGGACTCCGGAAGGTGCACCACATTGATTGACGGGTGATGTTGTTGTTTACCAGACCTAACCGTTTGTGGACCAATCGAACTTCTGCCTGTGGGGCCTTGTAGACGATAGGCAGTCGGTAGATGTTTGTAATATCCTTGTTCCTTTCGGCAAGATGTTTTATTGTCGGTCGGCAATCCAGGTCTTTGTCCAATGCCACCACACAGTCGGCGATGTCTTGGAACACAGGTGCGGCGTCGCGTCCAAAACGGTAGATGTCACGTAACATCACAAGACAGGTGTACTTGGGATTGTCGGCAGGGAAGAATCCTACAAAGGTGGCGTTGCTTGTCGCCGACCCCGGTGCGGTCTCTGCCGTGCCTGTTTTGCCTGCAATGGCATAGGTCTCGTTTTTGATATTGTCACCAGTACCGCCTTCCACAACACCTATCAGAAGGTCACGTATCGTCAACGCTGTCTCTTCGGTACATATATGTTCGTTGATGACACTTACGGGGAGCTCTTCTATGCGACCGTCTTTGATGATTGCCTTGCAGAACCGAGGCTTGACCATACGGCCTTTGTTGGCTATTGCATTGTAGAAAGTGGCCATTCTTAATGGCGATACGGAACTCGTGTAGCCATAGCAGAATCTGAGGAAGTCGTTATCGTTATTCAGCGGATTGGTGCGGCATTTGTTTTCGGGTCCACGGAGGTCCACCTGCAGTTTCTGGTATGGGAAAATGGAGTTTACTTTAGCGAACAGGCTATCGCGGCAATCGTTGTAGTAGCGCCATCCCAGTTCGCAGAATGCAACATTGGATGAGACTGCCACGGCTTTCCATAATGGGTATTTGGTATTCGGCAAACCGTGGTCTTTAACCTCTTTGCTCTTACCGCTGAATTGCTTTACACCGACAGGGAGCAGCATTGATGTGTCGAGAGAGAATCTCGGGTCGTTATACATGGCTGTCAGCAGTACGGGCTTGAAGATGGAGCCTGGTTCGTACAGGTCGGAAAGCGGCACGTTCCGGTTTGCAATTTCCTGATATACTCCATTGCTGTCGCGTACAAGGCTGGAACTGACAAGCACATTGCCAGTCTCCACCTCGATTAGGATGGCACACCCTGCTGTACTGTTGAGATTACGTAGAGTACGCTCGAGGGAATAGTGAGCGATGTCCTGCAGTCTGGTGTCAATAGTTGAGACTATGTCTGAACCGTCAATAGTGGGATGTTCCGGATCAGTGTCTTTGTCGATTTCGTCTTTTTCGGAGTCATGAATCAGCGAGCCTTGTGTTACGGGCACCCATGTACCTTTCGTCAATCGGCGGTGCAGCACCAGACCGTCCTGACCGCGGAGGATGGAGTCGTAGTATCCTTCAAGGCCGCTGTAGCGGTCGTCGACATAAGAATAACGGAAACCAATCACACTTTCAGCAAGGTTCCCATAGGTATGGAAACGCATATTGTGGATTACCGAATTGCCGTCGACGTAGCGTACCACTCCGCGTGACCACCCTGGCAGCATACATATCATCTTCCATTCGGTATAAGGCATTGCACGCTTGATAAGCAGACAGGCACCGGGTTTTTTCTTGTTGCGAAGAGTGAGCAGCTTGTTACGGAAGGAGGTTGTCGAAGAATCAGGGAAAGCTTGATGGAGAATGACACATGCCGAATCAAGGTATTTGACGAACGAGGAGTCGGCAATAGGTGAGGTCATGATGGTGTCTCGGGTGTTTTTGTCGATTTTGATATTACCTCTCTTGTCAAGATCGGGCTTACGGCTGAAGTCCAGGTAAAGATCGCATACAGGCACGGTGGTGGCAAGGACCTTGCCGTCTGACGAATAGATATTGCCGCGGCGGGCTGGCTCCACCTGTCTGATTTTTGCTCGTTTCTCAGATTTCTCTCTCCAGATATCGCCGTCAATCCACTGCACTTTTATGGTAGACCACAAGATGGCCACACCTGATACCAAAACAAGTATCAGGTAGAGTAAAATCATTTTCCCGCGTGACGGGTTGTGGTCTTTTTTCGACATGTCTATTTATTGTTATTATTAATTTTCAATTCAAATGGAGGTCCTGCAATCAAGCCTACTCCCAATGTGTCTAATTCTTTGTCGATACGAGAAATACGTATTGATTCTTGATACTGTTTCTGCATTTGGATACGTTGCTCTCTCAGGAATTCCACTTGTCCTTCAAGAGCATTCTTCTCCTTGCTCAGGGATTCCACACGGTAGCGCATTGCTACGAGCACCAGGCAGAACAGAAGAACCAGCAACAGAAGAGGTATCTGTCTCAGTACGACTCGCGATTTCAGCATGTCGCCACCTATCAGGTTTATTAGATTCGATGAACTCTTTTTATTCGACATGACTCAAATCTTTTCTGCTACACGCAGTTTCGCACTGCGTGAGCGGTTGTTGTTATTCAGTTCAGCCTCCGAGGGCCGTATTGCTTTGCGTGCCACAGCCCTGAGTGGCACATTGGGATTTCCGAAGAAGTCTTTCTCGATAATTCCCTCGATATTGCCGCTCTTGATATAATTTTTCACGAGTCTGTCTTCAAGAGAGTGATATGACATCACGCAAAGTCTTCCTCCGCTGACGAGCATTTCCGTGGCTTGCTCGAGCATCATCTTTAAGGCTTCTAACTCACCGTTCACTTCTATGCGAAGAGCTTGGAATATCATGGCGAGGTATTTGTTTTCATAGTTCCTTGGCAGGGTGTGCTCTACGGCATGGCGTAGCTGCATAGTGGTATTTATGCTCTCTTTGTTGCGCGAGGTGACGATGGCACGTGCCACGCTGCGTGCGTTGGGCAGCTCGCCATAGAGAGTCATCAGCCGTAGCAACTCTTCCTCTGTAGCGTTGTTGACAATGTCGGCGGCGGTATTCTCCTGACGGCGATCCATTCGCAAATCAAGAGGACCGTCCATACGCGTCGAAAAACCTCGCTCGGCAGCGTCGAACTGATGCGAAGAGACTCCCAAGTCTGCCAAGACACCATCTACTTTGCGTACTCCTTCCAAACGAAGGAAATTCTTCATGTATTTGAAATTCTCTCTTATCAGACGGAACCGCGGGTCATCAATGGCATTTGCTGCGGCGTCGGCGTCTTGGTCGAAGGCATAGAGTCTGCCGTCAACGTTCAAGTGTGACAGGATTTCTCTGGAATGGCCACCGCCGCCAAAGGTTACGTCCACATAAACACCGTCAGGACGGATGTTCAATCCCTCCATGCATTCCTCGAGCATCACCGGCAGGTGGTAGGCTGCGGTGTGCTGCGAGCTGCTTTTTTCTGTCTGTTGGTTCATGTGCGACTTCCTTTGTTAAAAATCGGAAGACGCCGGCTGCCTGCTATCTGTTTACTTCGGGAGAGGGGGAGTTTTCCTGTGCTTGCTTTCCCAACCGTTGGTCAACCATGGCGGCGTAGTCGGTGCCTTCGTTGTTCATTCGGCTGTACATGTCGCGATCCCAGATCTCTATGAAGTGACCGGTGGATTGAAGCACAAGTTCTTTGGAGGTTTTCACCCGATCACGCTGTTCGGTGGGAATTACCAAACGGTCGTTGGTGTCGAGCTCGATAATGTTACCCTCGCTCAGTTTCCGTAACAGCTTACGGTCGTCAATAGAGTAAGGGTTCAGTTCTTTCTGGAGTTTTGCTATTTCCGCTTCAAAACTGGCGTATGTCCATAGTTCCAAGCACTCGGCATAGATACTTGGACGGATGACAAAACGGCAATCCTCACTCGTCAATTGGCGTTTTAACGCAATTGGGAACTTGAATCGACCATTGCTATCAAGCTTACAGTATTCTATACCAAGTAGTAACGACATTTTTACCTAATTTGTTTCAAAGTGTAAAAATACAAATAATTTTCCAAAAAAAACCATTATTTTCCATTTGATGTTGAAAACTTCCATTTAAATACTTTACAATGCTCTTTTACGACTCCTTTTTCCAAAAGGTTTCACTGTTTTTGGTATTTTATCTAATACATTGTATTTTAATTTAATATATAGATGATTATTGTGTTGGAAAAGGACTTTTGGAAGTTTTTGGAAGCCTATGGAAATGATTTTCCATTGTTGATAAGTTTTTTTTGATTTCTTCTTTTTGATACCCTCTCATTAATTCCAGTTACAACTGCTTCACTGTGTAGAAAAAAAAGCAATAAAAAACGACATAATGCGTTATAAAATAAATTTCACAATCAGCAACTATGCGCTACGAAGTTGATTTTCTTGTCATAGGCTCTGGTATAGCAGGCCTTAGTTACGCCCTTAAGGTGGCGCCTTATGGCAAGGTGTGCATACTCACTAAGGGAGATGCTTCTGAAGGTTCAACAAAATATGCTCAGGGAGGGATCGCTGCAGTGATGTACGACACTGACAGTTTCGACAAACATATTGCCGACACTCTCGTGGCGGGCGACGGGATATGCGACCGCGATGTCGTGGAGATGACGATTCGCGAGGCTCCTGAGCGAATACGGGAATTGGTTCAATATGGTGTGAATTTCGATATGTCCACAGGTGGTCGTTTTGACTTGCACAGAGAGGGCGGTCATTCGGAATTCCGTATACTACACCACAAGGACAACACCGGTGCAGAGATTGAACGTGGCTTGCTTCAGGCTATCCATGACCATCCCAACATCGAACTTAAAGAGAATCAATTTGCAATAGATATTATTACGCAGCATCACCTTGGACAGCGTGTCACGAAGCATACGCCTGACATTGATTGCTATGGAGTATATGCACTGAACTGTAAGACTAACGAGATAGACACCTACCTCGCCAAGGTGACATTATTGGCCACGGGAGGAATGGGCAATGTCTATACAACCACAACCACGCCGATTATTTCTACAGGTGACGGTGTGGCAATGGTGCATCGTGCACGTGGCGTGCTAAAGGATTTGGAGTTTATGCAGTTCCATCCTACGAGTCTGTACAATCCCGCAGAGAAACCTGCATTCCTCATCACTGAGGCTATGCGTGGAGCCGGTGCTATTCTTAAAGACCGCAACGGCAAGGAATTCATGCAGAAGTATGACAAGAGACTTTCCCTTGCCCCTCGTGACATAGTGGCTCGTGCCATTGACAATGAGATGAAACAGGCTGGTGTCGAATATGTGTTCCTGGATGCCCGTGGCATAGGCAAAAACGAGTTGATTAGCGGATTCCCGACCATTTATGCAAAGTGTCTGGAACTTGGTATCAATATCACCAAGGATATGATTCCGGTGCGTCCAGCCGCTCATTATCAGTGTGGAGGCGTCAAGGTCGACCGTAACGGACGTTCTTCAATACATCACCTTTATGCAGCAGGCGAATGTTCGTGTACGGGATTGCACGGAGGCAACCGTCTTGCAAGCAATTCGCTGCTCGAAGCAGCTGTGTATGCTCACAACGCTGCCATGGATGCCATTGATATCGTGAAAACGACGGCGATAAACAATGCTGTGCCCGACTGGAATGCCGAAGGCATGGTGTTGAACGAAGAGATGGTACTTATTACTCAGACAAAGAAAGAATTACAGGAAATAATGTGGAATTATGTCGGTATAGTACGTAGCGATTTGCGTCTGCAGCGTGCTTTCGACCGTCTGAATCTGATTTTCCGTGAGACCGAAGAGCTCTATAACCGTTCTGTCCTCACTGAGGAGTTGTCTGAATTACGCAATCTGATAGCGTGTGCATATCTTATCATCAAACAGGCTAAGGCACGTCGGGAGAATGTCGGTTTGCACTATTCCATCGACCTTGTGAAATAGTGTTTTTCAAAGGCTATGTAGTGCCGTTGCAATACGCTCCACTGCCTCGATAATTGTTCTTCGGGGACATCCTATATTCATACGGAAATGTTTCTCGTAGGCGATGCCGCCGAAAGTGGTGCCGTCGTTCAATGCAATACGGGCTTTGTTTATTATCAGATTGTTGAGCTCTTGATGCGACAAACTGTATGCACTGAAATCAAGCCATGCAAGGTAAGAAGCTTCTGGAAGCATCACTTTCACATCCGGGAGTTTTTCGCCAAGAGTGTTTTTCAATGTTTCCACATTGCCTTTCAGGTAGTGTAGTAGTTGGTCGAGCCATTCCTCTCCTTGGCTGAATGCGGCCTGGGCACCTGTGAATGCGAAGATATTCCCGCCTGCTACGCCGAGATGGTCAAGCCACCCGAAGAACTGCTTCCGCAACTCAGGATTGGCAATATAGCATGTGGAACTTCCTAAACCGGCGATATTGAATGTCTTGCTCGGAGCCATAAAAGTTATAGATTCTGCTTTGGCTATCTCGTTAACAGTGCTGAAGCTTGTATGTCTGTGTCCCGGGAGTGTCAGATCGGCATGTATTTCGTCTGCCACTACCAGAATGTTGTTTATATGGCATATCTCTGCCAGGCGGCAAAGGTCTTGTTTGCTCCATACTGTCCCGGCAGGATTGTGGGGGTTGGAGAGTATGAATAATTTGCATCCTTTTGATTTCTGCTCAAAGTCGTCGAAGTCAATGGAGAAGCGTCCATCTGTTTTTTTCAGTGGACTGCAAACGAGTTCGCGTCCACTCTCCTTTGGGAGGTTCAGAAACGGCGGGTAGACAGGAGTGGTGACAATCACTTTGTCGCCAGGGTTGGTGAAACAGAGCAAGACATAGGCTATGCCTGCCACTATGCCGGGGATAAAATGCAACTCATCACGGTTGGCACTAATATCGTAGTGTTTTGCCAGCCAATTGATAATTGCTTTATTATAGTCTTCGGGAGGTATTCCGTATCCGAGAACGTCATGATTGCAGCGTTGCTTTATGGCATCCATTACAAAATCGGGAGAACGGAAGTCCATATCGGCGACCCACATGGGGATAAGGTCTTCCCGCCCATAGAGTTGTGACATCATGTCGTATTTGACACAGTCGGTGTTGTGCCGCTCTAATGTTTCGTCAAAGTTGTAGTGTTTCATTGATTCTACTTTTGTTTTTTAACTGTGAAATATAAAAAATATTGCATCCGCTCAACTGTTTGATAATAATTGTTATATAGAATGAGCGATTAAAAAAAACAAAAAAAAAGAGTAAAGCCTACAGTAATTCAAAAAAAAAATGTAACTTTGCATACTTATTGGGATTCAATAAATCGAAATGTAAGTGTTTGCATTTCTCTGTGTTAATATAAATTAATGTATAAACAAATAAAATAAAGTATTATGTCATTATTGTTAACTTTACTCGAGCTTGGTGTCGACACACTCAAGTCGATTGGTATTCTCGGTGCAGGTATCGGTGCCGGTCTGGCAGCTATAGGAGCAGGCTTAGGTATCGGTAAAATCGGTCAAGGAGCTATGGAGGGTATTGCCCGTCAGCCCGAGGCCGCCGGCACTATACGTACTACCATGATTATTGCAGCTGCTCTGGTGGAAGGTGTTGCTTTCTTCGCAGTCGTCATCTGTCTTATCGCAGTGCTCTAATCGCCCGTTCGGTCTGATGACGAGGGCGATGGGCCTTCGTCATCAGTCCTTTTTAATGACAACATAGTAGGTTTATAGAAAAATGTTTTCCTTGGACAAATCCATGGAAAGAACAAATAGAATTACAAAACGATTATGAATAATCCTTTAGTAAGCCCGGGCTTGGGTGTGATTTTCTGGATGCTGATTTCATTCGGTATTCTTGTGTTCATCCTCATGAAATGGGGGTGGCCCATGATTCTGAAGGCTCTGAACGAACGAGAGAAAGCCATAGACGATGCCCTTCATGCTGCTGACAAGGCTCGTGAAGAGATGGCCAATCTGAAATCAGAGAATGAGGAACTTCTGCGGAAAGCCCAGTTGGAACGCGACGAGATTCTTCGCAACGCCCGCATGGTATGCGAGAAAATGAAAGAGGATGCCGCCGCTGCCGCTTCTGCAGAGGCAGCACGCATCGTGGAGAATGCCAGAGAGAATATCAACTACGAGAAACTCAAGGCTATGCACGAGCTGAAGAATCAAATTGCCAACCTCTCGATAGAGATAGCTGAGAAATTGATCAAATCGGAACTCTCCGATAAGGATAAAGCAAACGATTTCATTGCAAGAGAACTTGAAAACGCTCAGTTGAACTAATACATTTTCCTGTGGAAGACTATAGAATAAATATCAACTATGCGAGGGCGTTGTTCCTGATTGCCGCTGACACTGACCAGCTTGACATTGTCTGCCGCGATATGCGTTTGGTCAACAGTGTTTGCAGCGAAAACCGCGTTCTTAATGTCATCTTTGCCAATCCTGTCATACGCGAGGACAAGAAAAAAGCAATCCTGAAGGATCTTTTCGAACAGCATATATCTAAAGTGTCGATGCTTTTTCTGTCTTTTGTGGTCAAAAAACGTCGTGCAGTCAACCTTAAGGGTATTTCCGACGCTTTTGTGGAGATGTATCGTAAGGAAAAGAATATTATGCTTTCCAGTCTGGTTACCGCTACCGATGTCGACGAGGCTACGTTAGATGCTGTCAAGAAGGTCGTCGCCGACTATACAAAGATGGATGTCGAGTTGAAAAATAAGGTTGATCCGTCTATCCTTGGCGGTTTCAGTGTCTCTTTCGACAACAATATGTATGATGCCCGTATTAGCACTCAAGTCGCGAGACTGCGTAAAGAGTTCAGCAAGAATGTCTACGAGAGCAAACTTTAGTTTTATTAAGAAATAAAAAAACACATAATATGTCAGAAATTAAACCTGCCGAAGTATCGGCGATACTTAAAAAACAGCTTGCCGATGTCAATCTCGATGTTGCATTGGAAGAGGTGGGCACTGTGCTGACCGTGGGCGATGGTATTGCCCGTATATATGGTCTCAACAATGCACAATCCGGTGAGCTTGTAGAATTTGGGACAGGTGAACAGGGTATAGTCCAGAATCTTGAAGAGGATAATGTGGGTGTCGTTATGCTTGCCGAAACGAACACAATCAACGAGGGCGACACTGTCAAACGTACGAAACGTATTGCCTCAGTGAAAGTCGGCGAACAACTGGTGGGTCGTGTAATCAATACTATTGGCGAACCTATCGACGGCAAAGGCCCTATTGAAGGCGAACTGTTTGATATGCCCATTGAACGCAAAGCTCCAGGCGTTATCTTCCGTCAACCTGTGGAACAACCGCTCCAGACAGGTATCAAGGCTATCGATTCCATGATTCCTATCGGTCGCGGACAGCGTGAGCTTATTATTGGTGACCGTCAGACAGGCAAGACAGCAATCGCTATAGATACAATCATCAATCAAAAGAACTTCTATGATGCAGGGGATCCAGTATACTGTATCTACGTTGCCTGCGGACAGAAAGGCTCCACTGTGGCCAATCTCGTGAAGAATCTTGAAGAGAAAGGAGCCATGGCTTATACCATCGTTGTCGCCGCCACGGCTTCCGACCCTGCGGCCATGCAGTTCTATGCTCCTTTTGCAGGTGCCGCCATCGGAGAGTATTTCCGTGACACGGGCCGCAATGCTCTTGTGATATATGATGACCTCAGCAAGCAGGCTGTGGCTTACCGTGAAGTCTCGCTGTTGCTCCGTCGCCCGCCAGGACGTGAGGCATATCCCGGCGACGTATTCTACCTGCATTCACGTTTGCTGGAGCGTGCTGCACGTATTATTCAGAGCGATGAGATTGCTAAGCAGATGAATGACTTGCCTGCGGCACTCAAGGACAAGGTTAAAGGAGGCGGTTCCCTTACGGCATTGCCTATCATTGAAACTCAGGCTGGTGACGTGTCGGCATATATTCCAACGAATGTCATATCTATCACCGATGGACAGATATTCCTTGAGACCAATCTCTTCAACAGCGGCGTGCGTCCGGCAATTAACGTCGGTATCTCAGTGTCGCGTGTCGGTGGCAAGGCTCAGATTAAATCAATGAAGAAAATTGCCGGTACTCTGAAACTTGACCAGGCTCAGTATCGCGAGTTGGAGGCCTTCTCCAAATTCGGCAGCGACCTTGACGCAGCCACTAAAGCAGTCCTCGACAAAGGTGAACGAAATGTGGAGATTCTTAAGCAACCCCAGTATTCACCGATGCCTGTCGAGGAACAGGTGGCTATTATCTTCTGTGGTACCAATGGCTTGATTCAGAAGGTCCCTGTTGACAAGGTGCATAATTTTGAGTCGGAGTATCTTTTCTTTTTGCGTCAGAATCATCCCCAGTTGCTGGCCAACCTCAAGGCAGGCAAACTCATTGACGAAGACCTCGCCACGATGCGTAAAGTCGCAGCAGACCTCAGTGGGAAGTACGCAAAATAATTCTGAATTATGAAGATTGAATTTCAAAATTCTTAATTCACAATTCAAAATTGAGTTATAATGGCTAATTTAAAAGAAGTTCGTACTCGTATCGCGTCGGTCAGCAGCACCCAGCAGATAACCTCTGCCATGAAGATGGTGTCTGCCGCCAAGTTCAGGAGAGCACAGAACGCAATCCTCGGAATGCGTCCTTATGCTGCTATGCTGAAAGATATCATTGGAGACATAGATGTCGAGGACGGAGTACAGACACCATATCACGAAGTCCGCAGGACAGACAGCGTCCTTCTTGTTGTCGTAACAAGCAACAAGGGTCTCTGCGGTGCTTTCAATTCAAATGTTATCAAGGAAGCGACGTCACGGCTTGAAAAGTATCGTAAGGCAGGTTGTACGAAGATAAGCATGATTACGATTGGTAAACGCGGCACAGAGTTTTTCTCAAAACAGAAGGGACTCGTGAAGGCAAGTTATGACGATGTGCTCGACAACCCTCAGTTCGACGCTATATCTCAAATATGTGAATCGATGATGCTGTCGTACTGTAACAAGGAATACGATTGCATAGAATTGATATACAATCAGTTTAAAAATTCCTTAACACAGATTCTCTCTACCGAACAGTTCCTCCCTGTGACAAACGGCGAACGGAAAACTAAAAACGGTACGCTGCAGGCAGCGAACACCGTGGACAAAAACAATGAGCCACGGAAAAACAATGATTACATTTTCGAGCCTGACAAGGTAAAGATAATGCAGGAGATGATTCCCCTTACTTTACGTTCCCAATTCTACCGTGTCATTCTGGACTCTCTGGCTTCTGAACATGGTGCACGCATGACTGCCATGCAGAAAGCCACAGACAATGCTACGGAACTTCTCAAGGAACTGCGACTCAGTTATAACAAAGCCCGTCAAGCTGCTATTACCAACGAAATCATTGAGATTGTCAGTGGCTCGGAAGCTCTGAAAGGGTGATGATAATTCTATTTTACGATAACATTAACTATTTGTAACGAAAACAGTTTTTCAATTGATAGAATAAACAACTCAACAGATCAACTGTAACCTTATTTTTTTATCTAATCAACATTAAAACTCAACACTATACCATGGACAAAAAACATAATTATGCCATTCCGATAGTTGTTATGATTCTGCTTTTCGGAATGATATCATTTGTCACGAATCTTGCGTCGCCAATGGGCGATATCCTTAAGAACCAGTTTACCATACCCAACTGGCAAGGTACTCTGGGTGTTTTCGCAAATTTCATTGCATATGCCATCATGGGTATTCCTGCCGGCAATATGCTTCAGAAGCGAGGATACAAGCGTACATCGTTGGTGGCGGTGAGTGTGGGTTTTGTCGGTGTAGCCATACAGTTGTGTTCGGGTGTTGTCGGCAGTTTCGGCATCTATCTGATAGGTGCCTTGGTGGCGGGCTTTTCAATGTGTCTGCTTAATACTGTCGTCAATCCTATGCTTAACCGTCTTGGCGGCGGTGGTAACAAGGGCAACCAGCTGATTCAGTTCGGTGGTACATTCAACTCACTCTGTGGCACTGCGGTAATTGTTATTACAGGTCTGTTGATTCCAAGTATCGTGGATGCAAAAATCAGCGATACCTTCCCGCTTATGTACACGGCACTGGCTATTTTCGCTGTGGCTTTTATTGTTATTCTGTTGACCAATATCCCTGAGAACGAGCAAACCCAGAAAGCAGACTTGTCTTCTCTGACCTATAAAGGTTTGTTTAAATACCGTCATTTCGTTTTAGGTGCCATTGCTATCTTTATTTATGTAGGTGTTGAGGTTGGCGTTCCGAATATCTTGAACAAATGGCTGCAGAATCCCGAAATGCATTTCTTCTCTGAAGGGGTGAGTGCCGAGGCTGTTGCCGGAAGTGTGACGGCATTCTACTGGCTTCTGATGCTCGTTGGACGTCTGATAGGAGGTCTCGTGGGCAGTAAGGTGTCGCCGCGTGCAATGATTGCCACTGTGGCAAGTGTGGCTATTGCACTTATTGTCATAGCAATATTCATTCCTGCCACAACGATGATAAACTTTCCAGGCTTCAATGGGGCTCAAGGCTTTGGCATGAATCTTATTCCACTGAGTGGTGCTTTGCTGGTATGTGTAGGTCTATGCACGAGTGTTATGTGGGGTGGAATCTTCAATCTTGCCGTAGAGGGATTGGGACCTTATACAGAGCGTGCTTCAGGTTTGTTTATGGCTTTGGTCTGTGGCGGTGGCATTCTGCCATTGCTTATGAACGGTGTGGTTGACATCTATGGCGTTAACGGTTACCAGCCGAGTTACTGGGTCGCTGTCGCAGGATTCGCCTACATCCTTTTCTATGCCCTTGTAGGTTCAAAGAACGTCAGAAAGGACGTTTCTGCCGAGTGAGTAAATAATAAAAAAGAAAAAATGAAGATATTAAAGAGAATCACCCTTCTGCTCTCAGCATCGGTGATAATGATGATGTTTTCCGCTTGCGGTTCTTCTATGGAACGTGATGCCGAAAGAATGGCAAAGCGTGCTGTCGAGTTTAAAGAAGTACAGAAAAGATTCGGCGATAGATCCAATCTTGGGGGTAAGCCTATGAGCCGACAGGAACTTGAGAGATACAGCAAAGATTACATCGAATATGCCAACAAAATGCTGGAAAAATACAGCGGGAATCGCGAGATGAGTGAGGAGTTCAAGCAGTTGGTAAACAAGAAAATAAAAGAATTGGAAAGATAGCGTAGCGTTTCCTGACCAATTTTATAACATTTTTTGCTCTTACAACTTATAGTTCATCATCCGGTGTTTGGCCATTTCTTCGTATTTAGTGCCAGGAATGCCGTAATTCACATATGGATGTATGGCTATGCCTCCGCGGGGTGTGAATAATCCAACAACTTCGATGTAGCGGGGCTGCATGGTTTTTATCAAATCTTTCATGATGATATTCACGCAGTCTTCATGGAAATCTCCGTGGTTGCGGAATGAGAAAAGATACAGCTTCAAGCTTTTGCTCTCCACCATCTTATGGTCGGGGATATAACGTATAACGATTTCAGCAAAATCGGGTTGTCCGGTGATAGGACATAGCGTCGTGAATTCCGGACAAAGAAATTCTACCCAATAGTCTCCCTCTGGGTGCATATTCTCGAAAGTCTCGAGAACCTCTGGTGCGTAGTCTGTGCTGTATTCTGTCTTGTGACCTAAAGCTTGAAGATTGTCTTTTTCTCGGTTCATGTCTTGATAATGTTTTTATTATGTATTGACTATACAAAAAATTCCCTTACTACGAATATTGCTGCGAAAATGGCGAACAGCAGTTTGAGACCTGTGCCTGTAAGGAATCCAAGGAAAGCTCCCCAGGCTGCTTGCATCGCCTCTTTGCTGGCTTTGCCACCAATCAGTTCGCCCAAAAAAGCTCCAATGAAAGGCCAGAAGATAACACCTATAAGTCCTTGAGGTCCGAAAGGCAGTCCTACTATTGATATTACAAGACCTATGTTGCAACCCCAAACGCCAGCCTTGCTTCCTCCATGACGTTTGGTACTGAGCGATGGCACTATGTAGTCCAATACTGTAATGACTATTGCGACGGCAGCTGTGACTACAAGTAGGACGGTGTTGGCTTCGGCCACGTTGCTGAGACTTATGAACAGTATGGCAAGCCAGCTGAACGGCGGCCCCGCCAATCCAGGCACTACAGATCCCACGATGCCGACAAGCACCATCAGTATTGCAAGTATGATAAGAACTATGTTCATAAGGGTTGTTTTACTCTCTTCGCAGTTTTTATCCTGTTCGTTGATATTTCAATAACGTCGTTGTCTGCTCTTTAGTATTCTGTCGTTTCTTTTTCTATTTTGATTATTGATGGAGTTCTGTCTGCTTCCAGTATAATGATATGCCTCCAGTTGCATTTTGCTACTGGAGGCATTAAAGTATTAAAAAACAAACTTCAACGATAGAAGATTATCTTACTCTTGTCAAGTGTACCACAACATCGCCGGGAATATCTGCCATCGGTACATTGTCGCCACTGAATGTGCATTCATCCTCGGTAAGGTTGTTGACGGTATATACATAATGGATTCCGCTACGTGGCGTGATGGTCAACTGGTCACCGTCTACACTCCAAAGGAAACCGTTGTTCTCAGTCTCACCATTGTCATTGGCTAAGCCTGTACCACCTTCATACATGATAAAGAGCATGTTTGTGGGTGTCATATTTTCGCCGTTGACAGTCATGTTTTCAACGAGCCATGTACCAACAAACATTTCGGAGCTGTAGCCGTTGCCGCCATTACCGCCATTGTTGTTGTTTTCTCCATTTTCTTTCTCACAGGAAGCTGCACATAGTGTTGCCATTGCCACAAGGCAAAAAATGAAATAAATAGATTTTTTCATAATAATAGTGTTTTAAAATTATTTATCACCTCTATAACGGCCGATTATACAGAATATTGTGTGTGATGTGCTTTTTTTTAGATTATTGTAAAATGATTGCAATCGCTCCTTGGTGGCTATGGTTGCGATGATAGGGTGTCCGAAACTCTTCTTTAAAGACAGTTATGTGCAGAGTGGAATAATGCCATTATTCATAATAATTTATTTTTCTGGTAATGATATATGTTTCTGTATGATAATAATTATCAGATTCATTATGGAAGGCACAATTACTTTTTAGTGTCACCTCTACTTTAGTCCAATTGTCATA